>NZ_JBFAZH010000160.1:0-9989 GCF_040681735.1 Actinoplanes sp. NPDC051633
GCTCGCCGAGGCGCACGGCCGGCACGCCGAGGCGCTGGCCGGCTACGAGTCCATCGCCGAGGCGCACATCCTCGCCCCCGCGACCCGCGGCACCGTCCGCGTCGGCGCGGCCCGCTGCCTGCTCGCGGCCGACAAGCGTGCCGAGGCCACCGCGCGCGTCGAGGCCGCCGCGTCGCTGCTGGCGCAGTGGCGTGGCTGGCGGGTCGCCCAGCTCGACCAGGTGCGCGCGCAGCTGGGCATGGCCCCGGCCGACGCCGGGACCGCGGTCAGCGGCCCGGCCGCGCTGACCCCTCGGGAGCGCGAGGTGGCGGTGTTGATCAGCGACGGGCTGACCAACACCGAGCTGGCCCGCCGCCTCTACATCTCGCCGAAGACCGCCGCCGTGCACGTCTCGAACATCCTGCGGAAGCTGGGCGCCTCCTCCCGCACCGAGGTGGGCGACCTCGTCGGCCGGCATTGAATCGGGCCGGCCGTCAGGGCAGCACGACGAGCTTTCCCCGGGCTTCGCCGGACTCCATGAGGGTGTGGGCGTCGCTGATGTGGTCGAGGTCGAAGACCCGATCGATCGGTACGCGGGCCCGCCCGGCGGTGACATCGTCCAGGAAGCTCTGCAGGACGCCGGCCGGGAGGTTGCCCGCCTCTCCCGAGTAGGCGGTCAGACGCACGCCCTGCGGCAGATAGCCGATGGGGTAGAAGTTCTCGACGGTCCACTCGTTCGACAGCATGCCGGTGAAGCACACCGTGCCGTGCACCCGGACGCAGCGCAGGGTGTCCGGCAGGGTGGTGGTCCCGACCAGCTCGATCGCGCCGTGCACGCCGTCGGGGAGGATGCGGCGCACCTGATCGGCGACGGAACCGTCGTCGACGAGGACGTGGTCGACGCCGAGCGCCGTGAGAACCGCCGCCTTGTCCGGGTTGCGGGTGGTGGACAGCACGGTCATGTCCTGCCGTTTCGCCAGGACGGCGGCGGCCATCCCGACCGAGGAGGTTCCGCCGCGGACGAGCAGGGTCTGCGCGGGTCGGGCATCGACGCCGACGGTCAGTGACCCGTACGCGGTCTGCAGCATCTCCGGCACGGCGCCGAGCACGTCCCAGGGCAGCTCGGACCGGAACGGGATGACCTGGGCGGCCGGCACGCAGGTGTATTGGGCGTATCCGCCGTCGTACTCCCGGCCCATGCCGCCCATCATCGTGACGACCTGCTGCCCCGGCGTGAACTCGCCGCCGGGCGCCTCGGCGACGATGCCGGTGGCCTCGATCCCCAGCACGCGGGGATAGGTGACGGCGTCGCCGGAGAAGCCGAGGCGCGTCATCAGCTCGGAGCGGTTCAGGCCGAACGCCTTGACCTCGATCAGCACCCATCCGGGCCGCGGCGTGGGCACGGGCACGTCGCGCACCCGCAGGTTGGTGGCGGGGCCGGGTCGGTCGAGGACGGCGGCGCGCATCGTACGGGTCATGCCCGGTCTCCGGTTTCGGTCGGTCGGTCGTACCGCTCGTAGAGCGCCGATCTGGCGCGGTCGGGGTCGAGCCGGTGCAGGATGGCGATCGCGATCTCGCCGAGCTGGGCGGTCTGCTCGGGGGTGAGGGCGTCGATGACGTTCTCGCGGACCGTCGCCACGTGGCCGGGGGCGCTGTCGCGGACCTTCTGCCAGCCGGCCTCGGTGAGCCGGGCGTTGGTGGCGCGCCGGTTCTCCCGGCAGGGGAAACGCTCGAGCAGGCCACGGCCTTCGAGCCGCTGCACCACGTGGGAGAGGCGGGCGAGCGAGGCGGTGGTGCGCTCGGCGAGCGCTGACATGCGCAAGGTACGCGCCGGCGCCTCGGAGAGCATCGCGAGCACGTAGTAGTCGAAGTGGGTGAGCTGGGCGTCACGCCGGAGCTGGCTGTCCAGGGCCGCCGGGAGCAGCTCGAGGACGGCGGTCAGCCGTACCCATGCCGTCAGCTCCTCGGGGGAGAGCCATCGTGTATCCACGCTCACATGTTTACATCAGAATAGTTGTTGCTACAACTATCGACTTGGGCGTAGGTTGAAGATGCAACCAAATGAGGAGGACGACATGGCGCACATCAGCATCATCGGCACCGGCAACATGGGTCAGGCCATCTCCGGCCTGGTCGCCAAGGGTGGCAACTCGGTCGAGCTGGTGAACAGCTCCGACGCCGCCAAGGAGGTCACCGGCGACATCGTGGTGCTCGCGGTGCCGTACCCGTCGGTCGCGCAGGTCATCGCCCAGCGTGGCCCGCAGCTGGCCGGCAAGATCGTCGTCGACATCACCAACCCGCTGAACTTCGAGACGTTCGACAGCCTGACCGTCCCGGCCGACTCCTCGGCGGCCGCCGAGATCGCCGCCGCGCTGCCGCAGTCGCGCGTCGTCAAGGCGTTCAACACCAACTTCGCCGGCACCCTGCAGGGTGGCTCGGTGGGCGGCCAGACGACCACCGTGCTGATCGCCGGCGACGACGGCGACGCCAAGGCGCTGCTCGCCGGTGTGGTCAGCGCCGCTGGTCTGCGTGCGGTGGACGTGGGCGGCCTGCAGCGGGCCCGCGAGCTGGAGGCCCTCGGATTCCTGCAGATCACCCTCGCGGCCGGCGAGAAGATCTCCTGGACCGGCGGCTTCGCGGTGGTGCAGTGATGGGCATCGGTCCCGTCCGGCTCAACCACGCCGTCCTGTTCGTCGCCGACCTCGCCCGCGCCGAGCACTTCTACACCGACGTGTTCGGCATGGAGGTCGCCGTGCGGGAGCCGCGCGCCAACGCGGCCTTCCTGCGCCTGCCCCGCTCGGGCAACCACCACGACCTGGGGCTGTTCGGCGTCGGGCCGGCCGCGCCGCCCAAGCACCGCGGCGGCATCGGTCTCTACCACCTGGCCTGGCAGGTCGACACGATCGACGAGCTGGTGCAGGCCCGCAAGACCCTCGCCGAGGCGGGCGCGCTCACCGGCGAGTCCAGCCACGGCGCCACCAAGAGCCTGTACGGCGCGGATCCGGACGGCAACGAGTTCGAGATCATGTGGATGCTGCCGCGGCAGGAGTGGGGCGAGTTCGAGAACGCCGCCCCGATCGACCGGCTCGACCTCGAGGCCGAGGTGCGGCGGTGGAGCGGCGTCGGCACGGCCGGCGACATCGTGACCGCGACCCGGTGACGCACCGGGTCACGTGCCGCCGGCTCCGAAGCCGGCGGCGCGGGCCCGGACGATCATCTCGCCCCGGTCGGCGGCCTGAAGTTTGCCGATCAGCACCGACACCACGTTCCGGACGGTCTTCGGCGAGATCCGCAGGCGCCGGGCGATCGTCTGGTTGCCCCAACCGGCCGCCAGCAGATCGAGAACCTCGCGCTCGCGCGCGGTGAGATCGGCGTCCAACGAGACGGCGGCGCCGGCCGTGGCCCGGCCCGCCCAGCCGAGCACACGGGGAGCGACACTGGGCCCGAAGACGGCCTGGCCGGCCGCGACGCCGCGCACCGCCCGCGCGAGCTCCTCCTGGTCCGCGCCCTTCAGCAGATAGCCGCTCGCCCCCGCCCGGATCGCCTCGAACACCGAGACGTCGTCATCGCGCATGGTCAGCACGAGGACGGCGACGCTTTCGTGCCGGGCCAGGATCTCGCGGGTGGTGGCGATGCCGCCGGCGTCCGGCAGCCCGAGGTCCATGAGGACGACGTCCGGCCCGAGCCGGCCGGCCAGGGCCAGCGCCTCGGCCGCGGTGGCCGCCTCGCCGACCACCGTGATGTCCGGTAACGGCTGCAGGCCGGTGCGCAGTCCGTCGCGGAAGATCGGGTGGTCGTCCACAATGAGCACCCGGATCGGGGTGTTCACGGTTCCTCGCGGGGGATGGCGGACGACACGGTGACCCCCCGGCCGGGGCGGCTCGTGATGTCGCAATGGCCGCCCAGTTCCGCGGCCCGTTCCCGCATCGACCGCAGGCCGAGACCGTCGCGGTGCGGCGGGCCGAACCCCCTGCCGTCGTCGGTCACGGTGGCCGTGAGGTGTGTGTCGCTCAGCCGGACCTCGACCTCGACGTGCGTCGCCCGGGAGTGCCGGGCGATGTTGGTCAGTGCCTCGACCACGATCCGGTACGCCGCCACCTCGGCCGCCGGACCGGCGAGGTGGACGTCGTCCGAGCACTCGACGGAGACCGTCACCGCCGGGCCGAGCAGGGCCGCTGCCTGTTCGGTGAGCGCCGGACGCAGACCCGCCGTGTCCAGGGCCGCCGGCCGCAGGCCCTCGATCAGCCGCCGCACGTCCGCCAGGGCGACGCGCACGTCCCGCTTCGCCCGGTCGGCGAGCGCGCGGCCCTCGGGATCCGTCTCGGGAACGTGCGCGCGCAGCACGTCCAGCCGCAGCGTCACGGCGCCCAGCAGGGGACCCAGCCCGTCGTGCAGATCCCGGCGGATCCGCAGCCGTTCCTGCTCACGGGCCCGCACCAGCCGTTCCCGGGCTACCTGAAGGTCGTCGGCGAGGGCTTCCGCCCGCGCCGCGTACGCGACCTGCCGGGCGGCATCCACGAGCAGATCCCGCTCGGCGGCGGTGAACTCGTCGCCCGGATCCCGGCGCGCCACCACCAGCCGGCCGTCGACCAGCGGAAGGGCGAACTCGTCCGTCCAGGCCGTCGGCACGCCGGACTCGACCACCGGACGGCCCTCGAGGTGCACCGCGACGTAGGGAAGCCGCAACGATCGCCGCAGCAGAGCCGCCATCTCCGCCGGCGCCCCACCGGCGGCGTCCGGGCGCCGGGTCACCGCGCCGAGATCCGACAGCACCCGGTAGGGCCGGCGTCGCTCGCCGAACAGGCCACGCTCCAGGGCACCCTGCATCCTCTCCCGCACGGCGTTCAGCAGCACGGCCGCAAGGGCGGCGGCCACGATCGAGGCGGCGGTGCCGGCCTCCCGGCCGACGATCGCCGGTGTGACGGCGATGCCGGCCGCGTAGGTCGCGATGATGACCACCGTGAGGGCGGCGTAGACGATGCCGCGGGTGAACAGGGCCTGGATGTCGAACAGCCCGGCGCGCAGGATCGCCACCGCCACCGAAACCGGCAGCGTCGCCAGAGCCGCGGCCACCAGGACGCTTCCGGCGCCGGCGGACGCCCCCAGCGCGTCCGCCACCGCGCCCAGCACGATCAGGAAGAGGGCGGTCAGCCCGCCGAGGCCTAGCCACGCCAGCCGCCGGCGGGTACCGCCGGTGGACAATCGCCACCGGACGACCAGCGACACCAATCCCAGGACGGTGATCGCCCCGCACACCCAGAACGCCACGTCGTCGAGATAGGTGAGCGGCGTCGACGCGGCGGTGATCCCCACCGGGTTGGCCACTGGCACGGTGTCACCGATCGGCCCGGGCATCAGCGCGGCGGTGAACGTGTTCAGCGCGACGACACCTGCGGTCAACCGGATCAGCCAGGACCACCGGCGGGTGGGTGGGCGTCCATCGGGGAACAGCAGCAGCGGCAGGGTCGTGCCGAGGCTCCAGGCGAGGGCGAAGAGCCACTGCTGCGCCCAGCGCGCCCAGACGCCGCCGGGTGCCGCGCCCTCGCGGGCGACGAGCGCGTAGTACGCGTACCCGTCGAGTGCGGCGGACAGCAGGATGGTCGTTCCGGTCGCCAGCAGGAGCCACCCCACCGGGTTGCCCGGCCGATGCCAGGCCACCAGACCGCCGACCAGCGCATACGACAGGAACGCGGCGAGGAACGCGATCTCCGCGGCGTCGACGCCGTCGTCGCCCGGCAGCGCGAGGCCCAGCGTGGCGGCCGTGCCGAAGAACGCCGTCGCGGCGGCGGCGCCGGTGACGGCCAGCCATCGTCGCGCCGGCGACATGCGCACCGCAGTCGTGGTCATCGGAACCTTCCCGGCCCGTCGCGTCCCGATTCAGCGTACGAGCCGCAGGCGGGCCGGGTCATCGGTTGTTCGTCCCGGCCCGTGCGGGACGGCCGTCCCGGCGGCGAGCGGGCAGGTGACGGGTCGATCGACCGTGGACCGCGGGACACCGGAGGGTCGAGCCTGAATCTCATGAAGACGCGAACCGCGACCCTGCTGGCCGGAGCCGCCGCGCTGACCGTTGTGGCGGCCGGCCTCTTCGACACCGCGGCCGACCCGCCGGACGGGGCGACGGCCGAGGTGCTCCGGCGATGGTACGAAACCAATCTCGACACGATCGGCCTGTCGGTCACCTCGGCGGCGATCGAGCTCGGCGCCGTGATCGTCTTCGTGACGGCCCTCGTGCACCTGATGGGCCGCCACACCTTCCCGGCGACCTTGACCGTGGCGTCGGGCACGCTGGTGGCGGTCTGGATCTGGCTGCACGGGTCCACCGCGATGCTGCCGATCGTCCTGGCCGACGACCGCCGGCAGCTCGACGGGGTCTCCGACGCCACGATCCTCACTCTGGGCCAGTTCGGCAGCCTGGGTGAGACGATCGGCGACCTCAGTGCCGTACCCCGGGGATTGTTCCTGCTGGCCGTCTCGGCCGCGGCGCTCAGCGGCCGTCTCCTGCCCCGCTGGATCGCCTGGTTCGGCGTCGTCATCGCCGCCGCTTCGCTCGTCTGCGTGATCGGTCCGGCGTGGTGGATCGCCCCGTTCGGGATCGCCGCGATGATCGGCCTGTTCGGCTTCCTGGTGTGGACGGCGCTGGCCGGTGTGACGCTCACCGTCCGCGGCCTCCGGACACGGGTGCCGGCCGAGGAGGTCATGCAGGACCGCTGACGCTCCTCACCAGGTGGTGAGGAGCAAATGGTTGACGAGCAACGCGATCCCGGCCTGCGCCGCGAGCCAGCCGCGCCGGTCGCCGGCCGGGATCAGCGCGGCGCCGGCCATCAGCCAGCCGCCGAAGGGCAGCCAGATCCGCTCCACCTCGGCCTTGGTCAGTCCACTCAGGTCGGCGGCCACGATCGCCACCGCGGCGGCGATCGGCAGCAGGTGGGTTGCGGCCGTGGACCGGCCGGTCACCGCCCGGCGGAGGATCACGAACGCGGCCGGGCCGGCGGCAACGGCCAGCACCGCCACGTTGGCCCAGATCCAGTACGCGTACGGGCGGTCGGCGGCGATGCCCTGGTAGTAGCGCTCGACGAGCAGGTGGTAGCCGTCGAGCCACCAGAACCCGGCCAGCGCGAACGCCCCGACCACCGCCGCCGCACCGGGGATCGCCCAGAGCAGCGGCCGCCACTGCCGGGCCGCCACGGCGGCGGCGAGCACGACGGGTGCGAGCAGCACGAGTCCGTAACTCAGGAAGACACCCATCCCGAGCACCACCCCGCCGGCCAGCGACGGCCACGCGGCCCGGCGCACCAGACCGGCGACGACCAGCGCGATCCCGGTGGCGGTGACGCCCGCGAACAACCCGTCGGCGGAGACGCCGATCCACACCGCGCCGGGGAACAGCACCATGAAGGGGACGGTCGCGCGGGCCGCGGACTCGCCGGCGAGCAGGCGTACGGTCTGCGGGACGGCCACGGCGATCAGTGCGCCGGCCAGGACGCAGGTCAGCGCGGCCCAGCCGCCTCCGCCGAGGCCGATCCGGTCGAGGCCGACGAAGACGAGCAGGGCGCCCGGCGGGTGCGCCGACACGTGGGTCGCCCACGAGTCGGGCTGGAAGTCGAGGATGCGGGTGCTGAAGGTGCGCAGCATCGCCGCGATGTCGGTGACGCCGGCGACCTCGTGCAGATATTCGTGGCGGGTGGTGAGCCGGTCGGCGAGGCCGCGCTGCCAGCCGTCCACAAGGGCCAGTGACACGATCCAGGCCGTCGCGGCCGCGTAGCTGACGCCGAGCAGCCGCCGCCAGGGGAGCCGACCGGCGACCGCCGGCCCGTGCCACACGACGAGACCGGCGAGGCAGATCGCCGGCGGTGTGCCGGGGCCGACATGCGGCAGCCAGTGCGCGAACAGCGGCGCCGCGCTGGCCAGGACCGGCCGGCCGGAGAGATACAGCAGCGCACCGGCGACGGCGGCGACCACGAACAGGCCGATCGCGACCACACCGGTCCAGGCGTCGGCCCGGCCGGACCGGACCGCCGGGCGGACGCTCGTGCTCACGCGCGGAGGGCGGCGCGGGCGAACTCGGCCATCCCGTCGGCGAACGCGACGGCGGCCCGGAAGCCGAGCTCGTGCACCGCGCGGGCC
Organism: Actinoplanes sp. NPDC051633; assembly: GCF_040681735.1. Lineage (NCBI taxonomy): Bacteria > Bacillati > Actinomycetota > Actinomycetes > Micromonosporales > Micromonosporaceae > Actinoplanes > Actinoplanes sp. NPDC051633. Next base: position 8,104 of record NZ_JBFAZH010000160.1, read on the forward strand.
GGGGAGGCGACCACGTGACGGACGTCGCCGAGCCGGAACTCGCCCGTGACGACCGGGGCGGGCCCACCCATCGCGGTGGCCAGGGCCCCGGCCATCTCACCCACCGTCGTGGGCTTGCCCGAGGCGATGTTGTACGCGCGCCAGCCCCTCGCCGACTCGGTCGCCGCGAGCGCCGCCAGGTTCGCCGCCGCGACGTCCCGGACGTGGACGAAGTCACGCCGCTGGCCGCCGTCCTCGAACACCCTGGGCGCCCGCCCGCTCTCCAGCGCGGACCGGAAGATCGCCGCCACCCCGCTGTACGGGGTGTCCTTCGGCATGCCCGGTCCGTACACGTTGTGATAGCGCAACGCCGCGACGGATCCACCGGTCTGCCGGGACCACGCCGCGGTGAGGTGCTCCTGGGCGACCTTGGTGGCGGCGTACACGCTGCGCGGGTCGAGGCGGGCCTCCTCGTCGACCAGGCCGGGAGCCAGCGGTGCGGCGCAGGTGGGACAGGCGGGCTCGAACCGGGCCGCCGCGAGGTCGGCGACGGCGCGGGCGGCGGGGGAGACCGGGCCGTGGGCAGTGCAGGTGTACGCGCCCTCGCCGTACACCACCATCGAACTGGCCAGGACGAGGCGGTGCACCCCGGCCCGGGCCATCGAGGCGAGCAGGACGGCGGTCCCGAGGTCGTTGCATCCGACGTACTCGGGCAGGTCGTCGAGGTCGACGCCGAGCCCGACCATCGCGGCCTGATGGACGACGGCGTCCACACCGGTCAGCGCTCGGCGCACGGCGGCCACGTCGCGGAGGTCGGCGGCCAGCAGCTCGCACCCGGCGACGGCGCTCGGCGGCGGCCGTCGATGGGCGGCGGAGTGGCCGGCGTCGAGGACGGTCACGCGATGGCCCGCCGCGACGAGCGCGGTGGTGACGTGAGATCCGATGAAGCCGGCTCCGCCGGTAACAAGCACGTGGGTCACGGCGCCGACCGTAGGCCGCGCCGCCGCCGCGCGGCAGGGGTTCGCACCGCGCCGTCACCGGCAGGTAAGGAATCCGGGCGCACGTCACCGTTCCGTAAGATCTGCTCCCCGGTTCGTAACCGCCCGCGGTACCTCGGCGGAACTAGCTTCGGCTGCCATGACCGATGTGGTGCTTCCCTGCCGGGATGAGGCCCCGGCACTGCCGGACCTCCTGACCCGCATGCCGCCGGGCTTCCGGGCGATCGTCGCCGACAACGGCTCGACCGACGGCTCGGCCGAGATCGCGCGAGCGCTGGGCGCCGTCGTGGTCGATGTTCCACAGCCGGGGTACGGCGCCGCCGTGCACGCCGGAGTGCTCGCGGCCGACCCGTCCGACGGTGTGGTGTGTGTCCTGGACGCCGACGGCTCGTTCGACCCGGCCGACCTGCCGCTGCTCGCCGGTCTCGTCCGGTCCGGAACCGTCGACCTCGCCGTGGGCCGCCGTCGTCCCGTCACCCGGCGGGCGTGGCCGGCACACGCACGGCTCGGCAACGCGGTGCTGGCCGCCCGGGTCCGCCGCGGGACCGGCCTGCCGGTGCACGACATCGGCCCGATCCGGGCCGTCCGCCGCGACGCCCTGCTCGCGCTCGACCTGCGCGACCGCCGGTTCGGCTATCCCCTGGAGCTGCTCGTCGCCGCCGGCCGTGCCGGGTGGCGGGTCCGGGAGATCGACGTGGACTACCATCCGCGGGCGGCCGGGACACGGTCCAAGGTGACCGGTACGGTCCTGGGCACCGCACGGGCGATCCGCGACATGAGCGCGGTGCTGGCCCGGTGAGCGCACATCTGCTCGTCCTCGCCAAGGCACCCGTCCCCGGCCGGGTGAAGACCCGGCTGTGTCCACCGTGTACGCCGGAGCAGGCCGCCCGGATCGCGGCCGCCGCCCTC
>NZ_JBFAZH010000161.1:0-9964 GCF_040681735.1 Actinoplanes sp. NPDC051633
CTGCGCGCACATCTGCAGGAACCGCTCCGGCCGGCCGGACGAGTGGTCGGGACCCTGCCCCTCCTGGCCGTGCGGCAACAACAGCACCAGCGAGGACTGCTGACCCCACTTCACCTCGCCGGAGGTGATGAACTCGTCCACGATCGACTGTGCGCCGTTCACGAAGTCGCCGAACTGCGCCTCCCACAGCACCAGCGCGTCCGGGTTCTCCACCGAGTAGCCGTACTCGAAGCCCATCGCCGCGTACTCGCTGAGCAATGAGTCGTGGATGAAGAAGCGGGCGCTGCCGGTGGCCAGCGTGGACAGCGGCAGGAAGTCCTTGCCGGTTTTGGAGTCGACCAGCGAGGCGTGCCGGGAGACGAACGTGCCGCGCCGCGAGTCCTGTCCGGCGAGCCGGACAGTCACGCCCTGCTGCAGCAGAGTGCCGAACGCGATCAGCTCGCCGAAGCCCCAGTCGATGCCGCCCTCGGCGGCCATCTTGGCCCGGCGCTCGAGCAGCTGCTGCACCCGCTTGTGCGGGGTGAAGCCCTCGGGCAGGTCGATGTGCGCCTGGCCGACCGCCTGCACCGCGGCCGGGTCGGCCGCGGTCTCGACCTCGGGCTCCGGCTCGTCCTGGCGTACCCGTGCCCGCGGCGGACTGCCGGCCGCGTCGCGGGTCGCCTTGAACACCTGCTCGAGCTGCTGCTGGTAGTCGCGCAGCTGCTCCTGGGCGTCGTCGACGGTGATGTCGCCGCGGCCGATCAGCTCCTCGGTGTAGAGCTTCCGCACGCTGCGCTTCGTGTCGATGATCTCGTACATGCGGGGGTTGGTCATCGACGGGTCGTCGCCCTCGTTGTGGCCGCGGCGGCGGTAGCAGACCAGGTCGATCACCACGTCCTTGTTGAACGCCTGGCGGTACTCGAACGCCAGCTTCGCGACGCGGACCACGGCCTCGGGGTCGTCGCCGTTCACGTGGAAGATCGGCGCCTGGATCATCCGCGCCACGTCGGTCGAGTAGAGCGAGGACCGGCTGTACTCCGGCGCCGTGGTGAAGCCGACCTGGTTGTTGACCACCACGTGCACGGTGCCGCCGGTGCGGTAGCCGCGCAGCTGCGACAGGTTCAGCGTCTCGGCCACCACACCCTGCCCGGCGAACGCGGCGTCGCCGTGCACCAGCACCGGCAGCACGGTGTAGCCGTGCAGGCCCAGGTCGAGGCGGTCCTGCTTGGCGCGCACGATGCCCTCGAGCACCGGGTCGACCGCCTCCAGGTGGGACGGGTTGGCCACCACGCTGACCGTCGTCGAGTGCTCGCCGTCGGGCGTCGTGTACTTCCCGGTCTGACCCAGGTGGTACTTGACGTCGCCGGAGCCGTGCGACGACTTCGGGTCCATCTGACCCTCGAACTCGTTGAAGATCTTCTCGTACGGCTTGCCGACGATGTTGACCAGCACGTTCAGCCGGCCGCGGTGGGCCATGCCGATGACCATCTCGTCGAGGCCGCTCTCCGCCGAGGCCTTGAGCACCTCGTCGAGCAGCGGGATCAGCGACTCGCCGCCCTCCAGCGAGAACCGCTTCTGTCCGACGAACTTCGTCTGCAGGAAGGTCTCGAACGCCTCCGCGGCGTTCAGCCGGTTGAGCACGTGCTTCTGCTCGTCGATGTCCGGCTTCGCGTACTTGATCTCGATGCGGTCCTGGATCCAGCGCCGCTCCTCGGGGCCCTGGATGTGCATGTACTCGATGCCGACCCGGCGGCAGTAGGTGTCGCGCAGCACGCCCAGCACGTCGCGCAGCTTCATCTTCTGCTTGCCGGCGAACCCGCCGACCGGGAACACCCGGTCCAGGTCCCACAGCGTCAGCCCGTGCTGCAGCACGTCGAGGTCGGGGTGCCGCCGGATCTCGAACTCCAGCGGGTCGGTGTCGGCCATCAAGTGACCGCGCACCCGGTACGCGTGGATCAGCTCGACCACCCGGGCGGCCTTGTCGATCTGCCCCTCGGAGGTGCGGGCGACGTCGCGCACCCAGCGCACCGGCTCGTACGGGATCCGCAGCGAGGTGAAGATGTCGTCGTAGAAGGCGTGGTCGCCGAGCAGAAACTCGTGCATCGCCTTGAGGAACTCGCCGGACTGCGCGCCCTGGATGACCCGGTGGTCGTACGTGCTGGTCAGCGTCGTGACCTTGCTGACGCCGTGCTCGGCCAGCGTCTCGTCGGACATGCCGGAGTAGGGCGCCGGGTACTCCATCGCACCCACGCCGATGATCGCGCTCTGCCCGGTCATCAGCCGCGGGATCGAGTGGACCGTGCCGATGCCGCCCGGGTTGGTCAGCGAGATCGTCGTGCCCGAGTAGTCGTCCATGGTCAGCTCGTTGCGCCGGGCCCGCCGGACCACGTCCTCGTACGCCTGCCAGAACTTGCGGAAGTCCATCGTCTCGCAGTTCTTGATCGACGGGACGACCAGCGTGCGCGACCCGTCCTTCTTGGCCAGGTCGATCGCGATGCCCAGGTTGATGTGCTCGGGCGCCACCAGGGCGGGCTTGCCGTCCACCTCGGCGAAGGAGTTGTTCATCTCCGGGTGCGCCATCACCGAGCGGACCAGCGCCCAGCCGATCAGGTGGGTGAAGCTGACCTTGCCACCACGCCCGCGGGCGAGGTGGTTGTTGATCACGATGCGGTTGTCCACCAGCAGCTTCGCCGGGACTGCGCGCACGCTGGTCGCCGTGGGCACCTCGAGGGAGGCGTCCATGTTCTGCACGATGCGGGCGGCCACGCCGCGCAGGGTGGTCACCGAGGCGCCCTCGGGCGTCTTGCCGTTCGCGGCCGCCTTCGGCTTGCGCTGCGGCTGCGTCTGCGGCTCCGGCTTCTGCGCCGGCTTGGTCTCGGGCGCGGCCTTCGGCGGCGCCGAGGGCACGGTCGGCTTCACCGGCGCGACGCTCGTGGCGGCCGGGGCGTCGGTGCCCGCCTTGGCGGCCGAGGCGGTCGCGTTCGCGGCCGTCGCCTCGTCGGGCGTGACGATCGACCCGGTGGCCATGGCCGGCTTGTAGTCGGCGAAGAAATCGTGCCAGGCAGGATCGACACTGCTCGGGTCGGCCAGGTAGCGCTGGTACATCTCGTCGACGATCCACTCGTTGGGACCGAAGTCCGCGAGTGGATTTTCGTGCGAAGTCTGCTGGGTCGACACTGCCGTGTTCGCCTCTTTCACCGTTTGTCAGCACGCGACTCGATGGTCACACGGGACGGAATGAACGGTGTCAAGGTTACGCCGCATGGGAAGCGCGGGGGTCACGGGCTACAAGCGCAGCACCGATTACTAGCTGATGTCGCGCCGTCGCATGATCAACGTCCCGATGGCGCCGGTGATCAGGGCGTACCCGATCAACACCGCCGCGCCCACCCAGCGCGGCGGGTTCCCCGGCAGGTCGGTCCCGGCGACCATCAGCTGCGACGCCGTGGTCGGCACGATCACCTCGAGCTTGGCGAAGAAGTCGGCGACGAACTGCGTCAGCAGCGCGAAGGCCACACTGCCGCCGATCGAGCCGATCAGATAACCGATCGAGAGGGTCAGCGTCGCACCGATCTGGCTGCGGATCAGCACCCCGGCGCCGACGCCGAGAATCGCCCACAGCGCGTACGCCAGCGCGTTGAGCCCGATCGCCCGCCACACCGCCGGCTCGCCCAGCTGCACCGGCACGTCCAGCGACCGCAGCACGAACGGCACCACCAGCAGGTTGAGCACGGTGGTGAGCAGCCAGAACCCCAGCCCCAGCAGCACCCCGGCGGCGAGCTTGGCCAGCACCACCCGCTCGCGGTGCGGCGTGACCAGGAAGGTGTTGGTGGCGGTCTGGTGGTGGAACTCGTTGGTCACCAGGATCGCGCCGAGCAGCATCACCAGCAGCACGCCGAGGAACTGCCCGCTGGTGTAGTGGGTGGTCGCCACGTTGATGTCCGAACCGACCACGGCGAGCAGCTCCGCCTGGTCGGGTGGCACCTCGGCGTCCGCCGGGATGTCGCTGGTGAGGCTCGTCGTGCCCCAGTTGTAGAGCACCGCGAGGCCCCACAGCGGCACCATGACCAACCCGAAGATCCACCACGTCGAGGTGGTGCGGATCTTGGTCAGCTCGGCCAGGACCAGCCTCATCGAATGCCCGCCTTCCCGGCAGTGAGCTGCAGGAACACCTGTTCCAGATCGGCTTTCTCGCCGGTCAGCTCGTGCAGCTCGACCTGCGCGGTGAAGGCGGCGTGCCCGACCTGGGCCGCCTCGACGCCGGAGACCAGCAGAGCGCCGTCCGGCTGCGGCGTGATCGACGGGCCGAACTGCGCCAGCGCCTGGGTCAGCTTCGCCGGGTCGGGCGTACGCACCCGCACCTGCACCGCCGCACCCATCGAGCCCAGCACCTCGTCGACCGGGCCCTGCGAGATCAACCGGCCGGCGGCCACGATCACCACGTCGTCGGCGAGCAGCTGCATCTCGCTCAGCAGATGGCTGGAGACCAGCACCGTGCGACCCTCGGCGGCCAGCGTCTTGAGCAGGTCGCGCATCCACCGGATGCCCTCGGGGTCGAGCCCGTTGGCCGGCTCGTCGAGGATCAGCACCCGCGGGTCACCGAGCATCGCGGCGGCGATGCCCAGCCGCTGCCGCATGCCGAGGGAGTAGCCCTTGAACTTGCGCCTCGCCGCCGGGGTCAGCCCGACCAGCGCCAGCGCCTCGTCGGCGCGCTGCGACGGCAGGCCGGCCGCGCGGCAGATCACCCGCAGATGGTTGATGCCCGTGCGGCCCTTGTGCGCGCTGCTCGCCTCGAGCACCGCGCCGACATGCCGGATCGGCTCGTCGAGCTCGAGGTAGCGGCGGCCGCCGATGGTGGCGGAGCCGGAGGTCGGGGTGACCAGGTTGAGCAGCATGCGCAGCGTCGTCGTCTTGCCCGCGCCGTTGGGCCCGAGGAAGCCGGTGACCCGCCCCGCCCGCACGGTGAAGGACAGGTCGTCGACCGCCCGCAGCTGTTTGTACTGCTTCGACAGACGGTCGACGATGATCTCCGTTGGCCCGGTCACCCGGTCAGGGTACTGAAGCGATCTCGATCCATGTGGCCCGCGCGGCGGCGAGCCGCGTGCCGTCCGCCGCATACACGGTCGAACCGGTGATGGCCTTTCGGCCGGACATCGCGTCGGCGCGCCCGACCACGACGCAGCTCGCGCCCGGCGCCGGCACCCGGTCGATCGCCACGGCGATCCGGCCGAGGACGAACAGCCGCCCGGTGTGCAGCGCCGACCAGCCACCGGGGCAGTCGAGCGCGGCCCACATCGTCTCCTCGCCGACGTCGCCGGGCGCCACCCACGGCGCCGCGGTGCGCCCGTCGGGCAGCCGGCCCGGGAAGATCCGCAGACCGTCGGGCCGCTCGGTGCCGCAGACGTAGCAGGTGGGGAACGGGTGCTCGGTGAAGCCGGGATAGCCGGCCGACACCTCGGTCGCCGCCGCGACGCTCGCGAACGGCACCGGCTCGATCGCCTCGGTGACCGGCCGGACCTCGGCGACCAGCTCGCCGCCGGGCGCGTGGAACGCCGAGCCGTCCGCGGTCAGCGGGGTGTCCAGCGGCGGCGGCCGGCGCAACGTCACCTCCCGCGGGCCGGGACCGACGGCCAGCGCGAAGGCGCCCGCCGACCAGCCGCCGTTGCCGGAGCCGGGCGGACCGTTGAACCGAGCCGGAATCTGCACCCGATCACGCTCTCACAGGGGTACGACATCGCGGCGTTCATGTTCCCGACATCGCGCGCTGCCTGAGCCGACACGCCGACGGCAGGAACGGCACCTACACAGGACGCATGACCATTCTGCTGACCGCCGGCTCATCGACCGGGACCAGTGGTTACACCCTCCTGATCGCGGACAGCGCCGATCAGGTGGCCGCCGCGCAGCGACTGCGGCACGACGTCTTCGCCGGCGAGCTGGGGGCGACGCTGCCCACCGCGGTGGACGGCCGCGACGTCGACGACTTCGACGACTTCTGCGATCACCTGATCGTGCGCGAGGACGCCACCGGCACGGTGGTGGGCACGTACCGGCTGCTGTCGCCGGCCGCCGCCGAGCGGGCCGGCCGCCGCTACGCCGACGGCGAGTTCGACATGGGCAAGCTGCGCCCGCTGCGCGACCAGCTCGTCGAGACCGGACGGTCCTGCGTGCACCCGGATCACCGCGACGGCGCCGTGGTCAACCTGATCTGGGCGGGCATCGCCCGCTACCTGCACCTGCACAACCTGCGCTGGCTCGGCGGCTGCGCCTCGGTCCCGCTGGACGACGGCGGCGAGCTGGCCGCGGGGGTCTGGGCCCGGGTGTCCGCCGGGCACCTGTCGCCGCCCGCGCTGCGGGTCACCCCGCGCACGCCGTGGCTCGGCGCCGGTCGCCCGCCCGGTGACCCGGCCACCAAGCTGCCCCCGCTGCTGCGTGGATACCTGCGGCTGGGCAGCTGGGTGTGCGGCGAGCCGGCCTACGACCCACTGTTTCGCACCGCCGACTTCTACGTGTTGTTCTCGATGGACCGGATGGACCCGCGCTACCGCCGGCACTTCCTGGGGGTGCCGCGATGACCGTCTGGCAGCCGGTCTCGGGGTGCGGCCCGCGCTGCCGCACCGGCGGCGACGAGCTGATCGCGGGCGTCCGCGTCGCGCTGCGGCTCGCCGCGGTGGCCGGCGTGCTGCTGCTCGGGCTGGTGATCGTGCCGTTGCGGCGGCGCACCGGGGTCCGCACCGTGGCGCGCCTGTTGCTCGGCGCGCTCGGCGTGCGCCTGCGCCTGCGCGGCCCGGCGGTCCGCGACGGCAGCCTGGTGGTCGCCAACCACGTCTCCTGGCTGGACATCGTGGCGTTGCTGGCGGTGCGGCCGGCGCGGCTCGTGGCCAAGTGCGAGGTGCGCGACTGGCCCTGCATCGGGTTGCTGGCCGCGGTGACCGGCGCGATCTTCGTGGACCGCGCCCGGCCGAAGACGCTGCCCGCGACGGTGGCCGAGGTGACTGCCGCGCTGCGCGCCGGCACGTCGGTCGCGGTCTTCCCGGAAGGTACGACCCATTGCGGTGACGCCCGCTGTGCCCCGTCCTTTCGCCCGGCGATGTTCCAGGCCGCGCTCGACGCCGGCGCTCCGGTGGTGCCGGTCTCCCTCACCTACGACTCCAGCGCCGTGGCGTTCATCGGCGACGACACCCTGTGGTCCTCGGTCCGCCGGGTTTGCGCCCTACGCCGCCCGACGGTCACGATGACTGCCGCGTCCGCGCTGCATCCGGTCTCCGGCGCCGACCGCCGGATCCTCGCGCAGGCCGCTCAGGCGTCGGTGAGCTGCCTGGTTCCATCGGTGCCGAATCACCTGGCTCACAGAAAACTTTCAGCTGTCATGCAGGCATAGCGCAGTCGCTGGGAGAAGGATGGGGCCTATGGCCACTCAGACCCAGCCCAAGCAGAGCGAGGCGAAGCTGCTCGTCGTCGAGGACGACGCGAACATTCTCGAGCTGCTCTCCGCCAGCCTTCGCTTCGCCGGGTTCGACGTGAGCACGGCGACCAGCGGCAGCGCGGCGGTGACCGCCGCCAAGAGCGCGAACCCCGACCTCGTAGTGCTCGACGTGATGCTGCCCGACCTGGACGGCTTCGAGGTCATCCGGTTGATGCGTGAGGGCGGCGCGCGTACCCCCGTGGTGTTCCTGACCGCCCGCGACGGCACCGACGACAAGATCCGCGGCCTCACCCTGGGCGGCGACGACTACGTGACCAAGCCGTTCAGCCTCGAGGAGCTGACCGCGCGCATCCGGGCGGTGCTGCGGCGCACCACGGCCGGCGACGAGACGCCGTCCCGCCTCACCTTCGCCGACCTCGAGCTCGACGAGGAGACGCACGAGGTCTACCGCGCCGGCCAGCGGGTCCAGCTCTCGCCGACCGAGTTCAAGCTGCTGCGTTACCTGATGCTGAACGCCAACCGGGTGCTCTCCAAGGCGCAGATCCTCGACCACGTGTGGAAGTACGATTTCCGCGGTGACGACAACATCGTGGAGTCCTACATCTCCTACCTGCGGCGCAAGGTCGACAACGTGCAGCCGCGCCTGATCCACACCCTCCGCGGCGTCGGGTACGTGCTGCGCAAACCAGCGGCCTGAGACTCCGGTGACCGTCTTCGTCGAGCCGACCCCGGCGTTCGCGCCCGAGCAGCAGCAGGGGCTGCCCGGTCAGCGCGGCGCGAGCCGGCTTCGCAGCACCCCGCTGCGGGTCAAGCTGATCGCCTCGGTGCTCGCGCTGGTCTTCGCCGCGCTCACCCTGATCAGCGTGTCCAGCACGTTCGCGCTGCGCAGCTACATGATCGAGCGGATGGACGGCGAGCTCGCCGTGTGGACCGAGACGATCTCGTTCCAGCTACGCAACATCTCGCTCTCCGAGCTGGACTCCGTCGAGACGGACGCGACCTTCCCGAGCGAGTACATGTTCGGCGTGCGGGCGGTCTCCGGTGTGGGCGAGAACTTCTCCAACAACACCAAGCTCACCGACGCCGACATGCCACCGGTCTTCACGACGTACGACGCGATCGAGCGTCGGATCGAGGACCAGCCGTTCACGGCCACCTCGCCGAACAAGCGGCAGCACTGGCGGATGATGATCAGCTTCACCCGGCAGGGCGACGTCATCTACGTCGGCCGCAACATGGGCGAGATCGACTTCGCCATGGGCCGGCTGATCTGGATCGACCTGCTGGTCGGGTTCGGGGTGCTGGTCGCGCTGGCGGCCGTCGGCGCGGCGGTGGTGCGCACCAGCCTGCGCCCGCTGGTCGAGATCGAGCAGACCGCCGGGGCCATCGCGGCCGGTGACCTCACCCGCCGCGTGCCCGATCCGGAGCCGTACGCGATCGAACCGCAGACCGAGCTGGGCCGGCTGTCCCGCGCGCTGAACGCGATGCTCACCCAGATCGAGGCGGCGTTCACCGCCCGGGCGCAGTCCGAGACGGCGGCCCGCGCGGCCGAGTCGGCGGCCCGCGACGCCGCCGAGGACGCCCGGGTGTCCGAGGCGCGAGCGGTGCGGTCGGAGGAGAAGATGCGGCAGTTCGTCGCGGACGCTTCGCACGAGTTGCGTACGCCGCTGACCTCGATCCGCGGCTTCGCCGAGCTGTACCGGCAGGGCGCGGTGGCCGAGCCGGCCGACGTGGCCGCGCTGGTCCGGCGCATCGAGGACGAGGCCTCCCGGATGGGCCTGCTGGTCGAGGATCTGTTGCTGCTCGCCCGGCTGGACCGGGAGCGGCCGATCCAGCTGGCGCCGGTCGAGCTGCCGGTGCTGGCGCTCGAGGCGGTCGAGGCGGCGCGGGTGGTCGCGCCCGAGCGGCAGATCGAGCTGGACATCCGGGACGACTCGGACCGGCTGATCGCGTACGGGGACGACGCCCGGCTGCGCCAGGTGATCGGGAACCTGATGACCAACGCGCTGGTGCACACGCCGCACGACGCCAAGGTGACGCTGCGGCTCTCCACCGCCTCCGGCAACCGGGCGGTGATCGACGTGGTGGACACCGGGCGAGGCCTGTCCGCCGAGCAGCGCGAGCACGTCTTCGAGCGCTTCTACCGCGCCGACGAGGCACGGACCCGCCGGACCGACCGCGCGTCCACCGGCACGGGCCTGGGACTGGCGATCGTGGCGGCCATCGTGCGCGCCCACCACGGCAGCGTCGACGTCATCAGCGAGCCGGGCGAGGGTGCCACCTTCCGGGTGACCTTGCCCGCGATAGACCGGGAAAGTCACCCTTCCGACTGAGATCTCCATTCACAGAAAACATCCAGCCCAGGCACAGGGGCGTCGGAGACCGAATGGGCAATGTATGTCCCATGACCGAGCACGAGACCAACCCGCAGCGGCACGAGACTCCGACTTCGCCGGAGCCGTCGCACCGGCCCGCGGACGGCTCCTTCGCGGGCAACGCCGCCTACTCCGGTGGCGCTCCGGCGGGGGTTGAGTCCGAGCCGACGACGGCCCAGCAGCC
>NZ_JBFAZH010000162.1:0-9961 GCF_040681735.1 Actinoplanes sp. NPDC051633
CGGCGTATCCGCTTCTATCACGTCGGCAAGTACGTCCGGTTCCACCCGGACGACCTCGCCGCCTACATCCGCCGAGGCCAGGTCGATCCGATCAGGCCCGTTCTCGCCTACAACACGAAGGGAAACCCCGCCTATGGCTAAAAAGCGTCGCTTCGGCCGGGTTCGCAGGCTTCCATCCGGCCGGTTCCAAGCGCGCTACGCCGACCCGACCGGCATCGACCGGCCAGCACCCGCAACCTTCGCGACCAAGACAGACGCGGAACGGTGGTTGGCCGGCGTCGAATCCGACATGAACCGCGGTACCTGGCGCAATCCCGATGTTGGACGAGTACTGCTCGACAACTACCTGACCGAGTGGATTGACCACCGCTCCGGCCTGCGTCCACGCACGGTCGACCTGTACCGCTGGCTTCACCGCAAGTACCTCGCCCCATCGCTGGGAGCAAAAATCTTGAGTGATCTGACGCCGGGCCTGATTCGTTCCTGGCGTGCTGACCTACTCGCCGATGGCGTGAGCACCACGATGACGGCCAAGGCTTACCGCCTTCTGCGCGCCGTACTTAATACCGCTGTAGACGATGAATTGATCCGCCGAAATCCCTGCCGCATTGTCGGTGCCGGAATCGAGCGATTTGCCGAGCGCCCGACCGCTACGGTCGACCAAGTCTTTCAACTCGCGGACACCGTCCCGCATCGCGTTCGAGCCCTTATTCTTCTCGCCGCATTCACCAGCCTTCGCTACGGCGAGCTGGCCGCGCTGCGCCGCCGTGACTTCGATCAGCGCTGCAAGACCCTCACCGTTCGCGCAACTCTCGTCGAACGCCAAGACGGCAGCCTAACGTTCGGTCCTCCCAAGACAGACGCCGGCCTCCGCACGGTCACCATTCCCGCAGCCATCCGGAGTGACATTCGCGCTCACCTCACCGATCTCGTCGCTGATGATGCTGACGCCCTGGTCTTCACCGGCGTGACCGGTGCGGCACTACGTCGATCAAATTTCCAGCGCACCAGCCGTTGGACCGAATCGGTGACAGCTGTCGGCCTGCCCGGATTCCACTTCCACGACCTGCGGCACACCGGAAACGCGCTCGCATCTCGGACCGGTGCAAGCCTCGCCGACCTCATGGCCCGGATGGGTCACGCCTCAACACGGGCCGCGCTGATCTATCAGCACACCGCACAAGAGCAGGACGAGCGAATCGCCGAGGCCCTCAGCTCCCAGATCAAGAAGGGCCGCGATCGGGCACGCAACGGGCACGACAAGCGCAAGAAAAGGCCAGAATGAGCGAAGGGCAGGTCGAGAACCCGTCTCGACCTGCCGCCTTACCTGGAGCGGGTGACGGGAATCGAACCCGCACTGTCAGCTTGGGAAGCTGATGTTCTGCCATTGAACTACACCCGCAGAGCTGCACCCCGCCCGAGCAGACCAGCCCCCGGCGCGGCCCCGTCATGCTACCCGATCAGGTGGCCACCAGTGAACGGGCTAAGCGTGCGGCCGGGTCCCGCCACGTCCGGGTGATCGGTGGCCTTCTCGCCGCGAACGGCAGCGCGCCCGCGTCGCCGTGCCTACGCAGCATCGCCGACTCCACCGACAGCTCGAACAAGCGCCAATCGACCGACGGCGAAGCGTGTAAAGCCACCGCCAGCCCGCCGATCACCAGCGGGTCGTCGACCGGAGTGGCGACGCCGGTCAGCATGGCCTCGTCGTCGTTCTCCTCCGGCGGATACGAATGCAACGCATATCGCCCGTCCCGCTCCAGGTCACGGCGTTTCGGCGAGTCCACCACGAAGCAATACAGCCCCTGCTCGGTGATCACCGGCGACACCGGGTGGATGCGCGGACCACCGTCGGGCCGCACGGTTGCCAGGTAGGCAAGCCCCGGACCGTACTGCTGCAGCAGCGCGCGCACGCCGGCGGCCAGGGCGGGGGACGCGGCGACGAAGGTGGACCAGGAAGCCATACCCGCGATCATATCGAACACATGTGCTAACCGGCCACTGAACTATGGTGTTGCGATGCTGCTCTCCGACCGTGACCTGGTCTCCGAGATCAAGTCGGACAATCTCGCTCTGGAGCCGTTCGCGCCGGAGCTGATGCAGCCGTCCAGCATCGACGTGCGGCTGGACCGCTTCTTCCGCGTGTTCAACAACCACCTCTACACGCACATCGACCCGTCGGTGCAGCAGGACGACCTGACCGCTCAGGTCGAGATGGCCGACGGCGAGGCGTTCGTGCTGCACCCGGGCGAGTTCGTGCTGGCCTCCACGCTCGAGGTGATCACGCTGGGCGACCAGCTCGCCGGCCGCCTCGAGGGCAAGAGCAGCCTGGGCCGCCTGGGCCTGCTCACCCACTCGACCGCCGGCTTCATCGACCCCGGCTTCTCCGGGCACGTCACCCTCGAGCTGTCCAATGTGGCCAACCTGCCGATCAAGCTGTGGCCGGGCATGAAGATCGGGCAGCTCTGCATCTTCCGCCTGTCGTCACCGGCCGAGCACCCCTACGGTTCCGCCGTCTACGGCAGCCGTTATCAGGGACAGCGCGGCCCCACGCCGAGCCGTTCGTCGCAGAACTTCCGGGTCTGGCCGACGGGCTGAAAGAGCATGATGTCGTGCCTGGGCGGGTGGTTACGCGCCGCAGCTCCCGCCGAGGCCGGGCGTGCGCATCTGGCCGCTGACGCGCCCAAAGCGATGCGCCCACCCTTCATTCTGATTGCCGACTCACCCTCAAACCGGCACCCATGCTGTCCGAGCGCCTGACCGCACTGGCCAGGGCGGGCGGCGCCGCAATAGTTGACGCCGCGGTCGCCGGCGGCTGGACGGCGGCCAGAACCCGGATCGCCGAGGTGTTCGCGGCCGGCGATCAGCACCGGATCGACATTGTCGAACGGCGGCTCGAGGAGACGCGTACCCGGCTTGATGAAGTGCCCACCCCAGAGCTGGAAGCCCTCCGCCTGCGCCTCACGCTGAGCTGGTCCACCCGCCTGGAGGACCTGCTCGACGAGCACCCCGACGCCGCCGACCGGCTCGAGCGACTGCTCAGCTCAGGAGCGTGACCAGCGCGTCCGGCGCCTGGCGGAGAGTGTTCCCGGAGTTCGCCGGGGCCATCACGCGCCGGCAGCTGTCCAGCTCGACGTAGATGTTGCCCGACAGCAGCGCGAACCTGCCCGCCGGCATGCGACAGGCCGTGGCCGGCCCGGCCGACGCGAGGTGACGCTTCACGGCCGCCCACTCGGCCGGCCTGAGCCTGCGGCCCGACTCGAAGTCACCGGCCGGCTTCCCGTTGCCCTGCTCACTCGCCGGCACCCGGTAGACGCACAGCTGAGGCAGCGCCCGGTCCCGGGTCAGGGGCCGCATCTCCCCGTCGACGGCATCGGCGCCGGTTGCCGCGATCATGTCCGACCAGGTCTGGGAGCAGCCCGATTTCGCGGCGCCGGCCGACTCGATCTCGGCCACGACGCGGGTGCTGACCCGCGATCTGGTGAGCCCGTCGATCGCCTCCAACACCTGGGGCTTGGGCGTCCCGCAGGCGGTGGTCGGGAAGCCGGGCCGGACCCATCGGCCCTGCTCGTCGAGCAGCGCCAGCCAGGGACCGGTGATGAGGATGCTCTGGCAGGGCATGTCGGTGCGCGGCTCGTCGGGCAGCCGCAGCGCGGTCAGGAGGTCCGCGATGTCGTCGGCGCGATCCTCGACGGCGACCAGGTCGGTGCCGCCGTCGGGCCGCTTCTGCGAGTCCTGCGCGCAGATGATCGCGGTGACCGCCCGGAAGTCGGCGCTCAGGTCGGGCAGGGTGAGCGCCGCCGCGTCGCCGTTCGGGTTGGCGGGGCAGGATGTCCAGGACGGGTTCGAGGGCGACGCCGGGCGGGTGCTTGCGCAGCCTGCGGCCACGAACGCCAGTAGGGTGATCAGAACACGGAGGGTACGCATACCGAGTACGACGGGTCGCTGGTCAGGGGGGTTCCGGTCCTCGATGATGAGGCCATGTACCTCATGATCTCCACCTATCTCGCGCCGCTCGAGAAGCTCGACGAGGCTCGGCCGGCGCACGCCGCGTTTCTCGACACGCTGGGCGACACGGTGATCTCGGCCGGGCGGCAGGATCCGCCGGTCGGGGGCGTCGTGCTGCTCGATGCCGCCACCGTCGAGGAGGCCGAACGGATCATGGCCGACGACCCGTACGTGCAGCGCGGGCTGGCGCGGTACACGGCGACCGGCTGGAAGCCGTCCCGCGGTGTGTTAGCCGGCTACGTCCGCTAGCACGCGCTTCAGATTCCACGCCGCGATGTCGCGCATCCCCTCCGGCCGCGGGAAGTCGCCGTCCACCAGCAGCAGCGGCCCGGCGACCAGCGACAGGCACATGACCAGCCGGTACAGGCGCATGCGCGCGGGGTCCAGCGGCACGGTTCGCAGGTGCCCGTAGAGGTCGCCGAACCGGATCTCCAGGAAGACGTGCTCCCACTCGGCGTCGAAGATCATCGTGCCCTCGATGTCGATCAGCACCGGCTGCCCGTCGTCGTCCACCATCACGTGGTCGGGGCCCAGCTCACCGTGGATGAGCCCGGCTTCCGCGCGTGGCTCGATGGCGGCGTACCGGCTGGTCAGCGCATCCTCGACGGCCGCCCGCCGGGCCGCGAGCCCGGGCACCCGCCGAGCCGCCTCGGTCAGCGACCGGCGGCCGCGCTCCAGCACTTGATCCTCCGGACGACCGTCCGGCACGCCGCGGTGCGAATGCATGGCCAGCAACGTGGCACGCAGCCGGGCGAGCAGGACCGCGGCCGCGTCGCCGTCGAGGTGCTCCTCGAGCTTCCCCCCGCGAACGTCCTCGATGACCGCGAGATCTCCGTCAAGAGCCACGATCTCGGGTACGCGCACGCCGAGCGCGCTGAGCGACCGGTGGCCGGAGAGGAAGTCGTCGCGCGTCGGCATGCCCCCGAACGGTCCGGCGTCGATCGCGGTGGCGGCCGGCCAGAAGTTCTCGTCGGGATGCCAGCGATAGACCAGCACGGTCCCGCCGCCGGCCCGGGTGACCCGGTAGACGCCCTTGGTGCTGCCGCCCTCCAGCCTGGTGATCGAGGTGGCGTCGGGGATCAGACCGCGGACCGAGGGAAGATCCAGAAAGGTGCGCACCGCGCGAAGTCTTACGCACGCCGGGAGCGCACGCGACCGATTTCTCCCACGATCATGTTGATCAGCACCGTGTTGAGCAGATAGCCGGCCAGGATGCTGCCGACCATCATCGGCCCGGTCAGCCAGCCCTCGCCGAGCAGGAACACCGGCGCGAAGATGATCGACACCGGCGAAGTGAGCGCGATCAGGAAGATGCCCGCGATGCCCAGGCCGACGGCCGGGCCGGCCGCGATCATGAACGCCGTGGCCACGAGGACGGCGCCGAGATACAGCCGGGTGACCCAGTTGCCGACGAAGAAGCTCATGCCGACCATCCTTCGGACGGCGGGCGCCGGGCTCCTGAGTTCCCGTACTCAGCCCACCACCGGGGCCGAACTCAGATCGTCACCGGTCAGCAGGCCCCGGATGCTCGGGTCGCGGGGGCACTCGTTGACGATCACCGCGGCGCCCAGCGGCGTCGCGCCCAGCTCGGACACCACCTGGTAGAGCGCCCGCGACTGTGCGCCGGTCGCCGCCCAGTCGTCCACCACGAGCACCCGGTCGCCGCGTTTGATCAGCGCCGACCGGACGCCAAGCCGCTGCCGGTCGCCGCGGTGGTCGGTCGGCACCTCCACCCAGGTCATCGGCTCGGCGATCGGCCCACGCGCGGCCCGCTCCCGGTACGCCTCGACGAAACCCACGCCGAGTGCGCGCGCCACCAGCGGCCCGACCAGGAACCCGGTCACCTCGGGCGACACCACCACGGTCGGCTGGTCGGCGGCGAACAGGGCGCCCAGCGCCGAGCCCAGGCCGTCCAGAATGTGCGGATCGCGCCACCAGCCGGACCGATCGCTGACGACCATGTCGCTGCCCTCGAACGGATCCGTCCACCGGAAGGCGGTGATCAAGCGGTCACGCAGGTCGGATGCCACCGCAACATCCTGCCACCGAGGTGCCACGGGCCTGGGGGGTATGGCCACCGACTGAACGACGCCGATCTACCGGGTGGTCAGAACCTCATCAGACGACGGGTCAACTTGATGCGGTCCCGTTCTGGAATCAGGCATGCTGTGCGCGTACCCATGCCTTCTTTTCTCGCGACGGGCCGCAGAACCTTGAGCCCAGGAAACCGCGCCGGACTCGGCGCGGCCCTCGTGCTGCTCGCCGCCGTGTCCGCCGTGGAGCTGATCGACACCGAGCGCGCCGACTTCGTCGGGCTGTTCGCGGCCGTGCCGTTCCTGGCCGCCGTTCTCGCGTCGTGGCAGACGGTGCTCGGCGTCGGCGTGCTGGCCACGGTGGTCGGCATGGTCCTCGCGAGCACGGACGACTCGGTCGCCGGCATGGTCAACGTCGTCGGCATCATGCTGGCCACCGGCATCGCGTCCGCGGTGGCGACCATCCGGCAGCGTCAGGCCACCCGGATCGCCGAGCTGATGCGGCTGGCCTCGGTCACCCAGCAGGCGGTGCTGCGTCCGCTCGGGCCGCAGGTCGGGTCGCTGGCGGTGTCCGGGCGCTACATCTCGGCGACCGCGGCGGCGGACATCGGCGGGGACCTCTACGAGGCGCTGGACACGCCGTACGGGGTGCGGATCATCATCGGCGACGTGCGCGGCAAGGGCCTGGACGCGGTCCGGCTGGCGAGCATCGTGCTGGGGTCGTACCGGCACGTCGCGTACGAGCGGGCCGATCTGCGCGCCATCGTGACCGATCTGGACCGCGCCGTGGCCCGCAGCGTCGGCGACGAGGATTTCGTGACCGCCGCGCTGGTCGAGGAACGCGGTGGCACGCTGACCATCGTCAACTGTGGACACCCCGCGCCGCTGCTGCTGCGCCGCGGTCAGGTGATCGCCCTCGATCCGCCGGCTCCCGCGCCGCCGCTGGGCTTCATGCCGGTGGCCCAGCCCAGGGTGGAACGGCTGGAACCGGGCGACCGGCTGCTGCTCTTCACCGACGGCTTGGGCGAGGCCCGGCGCGACGGTGAGTTCTTCCCGACCACGGACCGCGCCTGGCGACTTCTCGGGCACGGAACGGTCGGCGACGGGCTGGCCTCGCTGGAGACCGCGCTGGTCGATTGGGTGCACGGCCGTCTCGACGACGACATCGCCCTGGTGTTGCTCGAGTACTCCGGACCGGCCGCCGACCAGGCTCAGCCGATGCCGAGCTGGGAAGTCGGAGCGGCCGGCTCCTAGACGACCGCGGTTTCGGCGGTCGGTGCGTCCGGCGTGGGGTCGGGCGTCGGCTCGGGTTCCGGCAGACGGTGCTTGCCCACGTACCGGCGGGGCTGGTCTGCCTGGCGAGGCTCCGGAATCAGGCTCTTGATCGTGGCGAACACGGTGACCTCCTGGCCTTGGGTACTTCGCTCACGTACACCTGGAGCAACGAGTCGATCCGGTCGTCGATACGTCGCGCACGGCGCGGCAACTTGCAAATGGCCGAACGGTTGTCCCACTTCCCACCCGATCGGAGACGTTTAGAGCACGGATCGACGGACTCTGCCCGCCACGACGAGGTTTCTCACAGATCTTCTTCCTCCTTGTCGATGTCTACCGGCCGGTAATACAGTGAGTGTTACTGACGGGTAACTCACGTCCGGGAGAAGCGGGGCAGCCACCCATGACGCATTACAAGAGCAATCTGCGCGATATCGAGTTCAACCTCTTCGAGGTGTTCGGTGCCAACGAGGCCTTCGGCCGGGCGCCGTATGACGACATCGACGCGGACACCGCACGCGACGTGCTGCGTGAGGTCAACCGACTGGCCCGCGAGGATCTCGCGGCGAGCTACATCGACGCCGACCGCAACCCGCCGGTGTTCGACCCGGAGACACACACCGCCCCGCTGCCCGAGTCGTTCAAGGACGGTTACGCGAAATTCATGGCGTCGGAGTTCTGGCGCCTCGACCTGCCCAGCTCGATCGGCGGGACGCTGGCGCCGCGGGCGCTGTGGTGGGCCATCGCCGAGAACGTACTGGGCGCCAACGCGCCGATCTGGATCTATGCGAACGGCCCGTCCTTCGCTCACGTCCTGAAGGTCGAGGGCACCTCTGAGCAGCAGAAGTGGGCGCAGCTCTTCGTCGACAAGCAGTGGGGCGCCACCATGGTGCTGACCGAGCCGGACGCCGGCTCGGACGTCGGCGCCGGGCGCGCCCGGGCCATCCCGCAGGCGGACGGCAGCTGGCACATCGAGGGCGTCAAGCGCTTCATCACCTCGGGCGAGCACGACCTGAGCGACAACATCATCCACTACGTGCTGGCCCGCCCGGTCGGCGTCGAGGGCGTCGGCGGCCCGGGCACCAAGGGCCTGTCGTTGTTCCTGGTGCCCAAGTTCCACTTCGACGGCGAGACCGGTGAGCTGGGCGAGCGCAACGGCGTCTACGCCACCAACGTCGAGCACAAGATGGGCCTCAAGGTCAGCAACACTTGCGAGCTCACCTTCGGCGAGCACGGCACCCCGGCGAAGGGCTGGCTGCTGGGCGAGGTGCACCAGGGCATCCGCCAGATGTTCATGATCATTGAGTACGCGCGCATGATGGTCGGCACCAAAGCGATCGCGACGCTGTCCACGGGCTACCTGAACGCCCTGGAGTACGCGAAGAACCGCGTCCAGGGCGCCGACCTGCTCCAGCAGGCCGACAAGACCGCACCCCGGGTCACCATCACCCACCACCCCGACGTGCGGCGTTCGCTGATGCTGCAGAAATCGTATGCCGAGGGGCTGCGCGCGCTGGTCACGTACACCGCCACCTGGCAGGACAAGGTGGCGATCGCGGAGGCGGCCGGCGACACCGAGACGGCGAAGGCCGCGAGCCGGGTCAACGATCTGCTGCTGCCGCTGGTCAAGGGCGTGGGCTCGGAGCGGGCGTACGAACTGCTCAGCCACGAGTCGCTGCAGACCTTCGGCGGCTCCGGCTTCCTGCAGGACTACCCGCTTGAGCAATACGTCCGCGACGCCAAGATCGACACCCTGTACGAGGGCACGACCGCGATCCAGAGCCTCGACCTGATATTCCGCAAGATCGTGCGGGACAACGGGCAGGCGCTCGCCGTGGTGGCCTCCGAGATGCAGGCCTTCATCGAGTCCGAGGCCGGCAACGGTCGGCTCAAGGAGGAGCGGCTGGCGCTCGGCAAGGCGCTCAGCGAGCTCACCGCGATCATGGGCACCCAGATGGGCTGGCTCGCCGCGGCCCAGGGCGGGGACACCCGCGAGCTCTACAAGGTCGGCCTCAGCTCGCGCCGGGTCCTGCTCGCCCTCGGTGACGTGGTGGTCTCGTGGCTGCTGATGCGGCAGGCCGAGGTCGCCCTCCAGGCGCTCGGCGGCGAGGTCAAGCCGTCCGACAAGCCCTTTTACGAGGGCAAGATCGCCAGCGCCCGGTTCTTCGCACGCGAGGTGCTCCCGCGGATCGGCGCCGACCGCCGCATCATCGAGAACACCACGCTCGACATCATGGATCTGCCCGAAGAAGCCTTCTGACCCCCTCTGTCGAAGGGCCCCTTTTCGCAAAGGGCCCTTCGTCATCCCCGCGCCGTGTGCAGCAGCGTCCGGTGCATCGACCCGGGCTCGGCCGCGGACCAAGGGCCTTGCGACTTGTGTACGGCCAGCCCGCACGTCTTCAGGACCGGCGCGTCACCCGCGGGATCGAGCAGGTGCGAGATGTCGGACATCGTCGGGTTGTGCCCGACGACCAGGACCGTGCCGACGTCGTCGGGGACCGCTCGCAGCAGGTCGATGACCTCGGTCCGGCCGCCGTCGTAGAGCCCGTCCTCGTAGTGCACCTCGGGCGACGCGCCGCCCGGGCTTCCCTGGGTCAGCGCCACCGCGACGCCCTGCCACGTCTGCCGGGTGCGAGCGGCCGAGGAGC
>NZ_JBFAZH010000163.1:0-9948 GCF_040681735.1 Actinoplanes sp. NPDC051633
GGAGGGTTACCGCATGATCTTGCCCATGGCCGCGGCCTGGACCGTGGTGGCCGCCGGGGCGTCGCTGCCGCCGAGGGCCGAGTAGATGGGACCCGCGACGCCGGCGGTGAGGCCGGCGGCGGCGACGATGACGGCGATGGTGGAACCGATGCGAGTGCGCATTGTGGGGGAGCTCCTTGGTTGCATCTCGGGGGGACCTGACAAAAGATTGCGCGCCGCGGGTTGCCGATCGGGACGGCGACGGTAGCGAACCGGTAGCAGGAATCTTGAAGATCAAGTTCTGGTGCCCGCCCGGGTGGGTGGTCACCCGTGCGCCCCTCCCGGGGAGCGCGGGCCCCGTGCAACGCACCCTTCGATCCAGGCCGCTATCGCGGCCAGCCCTCGAGCCTGCGCCGCAGGTCGGCGACGTCGGCGCCGTCCAGGCCGTAGACGGCGAACCTCGCATCGTCCAGCTGGTCCAGGTAGCGGCCGGCGTCGGCGAGGTCGTCCGGCTCGATGGCCGGATCGGCCGCGAGAGCGAGCTCCAGCACCCGCGACAACGGGTAGCGGTCGAGCGCCGCCGCCACGTCGATGTAGTCGCGGGCCTCGCGCCGGCCGACCAGCGCCGCCACCTTCGTCGCGACCAGGTCGTCGAGGTGCATCACCGGGCCGACGTCCATCACCACGGGCGCCCGGCTGCGGTCCAGCCGGCACAGCGTGAGCCGCAGCGCCCGGTCGCCGTCGGCGACCAGGAACTCGCGGAGGCTGTCCTCCATGCCCTCGAACATCTCGTCCGGGGTCTCGCGGGCCACCGAATAGCCGGCCGCGGCGAGCGCCGCGGCCACCTCGCCGGCCGCCGCGGCCACGCCGTCCTCGGCGTCGGTGAACAGGTCGACATCCTCGGTCGGGCGCCGGACCAGGCCGTTGACCAGCCAGGCGACACCACCGCCGAGGACGAACCCGTGCTTGGTCGCGACCCGCAGGGCGACGCGGGCGACATCGGTGAAGAAGTCGGTCACCGCGTCAGTCTGTCAGCGGGCCGGTCAGTCAGCGGGTCAGGATGCGGTGGCGTGCCTCCCAGGCGGCGCGCACGCCGCGGGGGAGGTTGAGCCGCGGCCACACCCGGATCAGCGTCGGGCCGTGCAGCCAGGCCCGCAGCTCCTCGGCCCGGACCGCCTCGCGCAGCACGTTCTCATACATCCACAGCAGCGCGTCGGGGTCGTCGAGGTCGAAGGCGAGCGGCGGGCCCCACCACAGCCGCAGCGGCAGCTCGACCAGGCCGTGCTCGGGACCGGCCAGCTCGCGCAGACTCCCGGCCACCACCACGGGGCGGTGTGGCCGTGCGAGATGCACGACGGGGCTGGTCATGGTCACAGGGTAACCCCCGGCCGAACGATACCTAGCATCCTAGGACGACCTAGGCGTGGTGCGCAGCCTCCCCCGCCACGTCACGGCAGGTCATAGATCCAGCACGGTCCCGTCGATCGCGTCCAGCTCCTCCTTGGACAGCTCCGGGCCGCGCAGCGCCGCGACGTTGTTCTCCAGCTGCGCGACGCTCGACGCGCCGATGATCAGGCTGGTCATCCGCGGGTCGCGCAACGCCCACCGCAGGGCCATCTGGGCGAGGGACTGGCCGCGGTCGCGGGCGATGTCGTTGAGGGCGCGGATGCGGCCCAGGGTCTGGTCGTCCAGGTCGGTCTCGTTGAGGAAGACGCTGGTGCGCACGCGGGAGTCGTCGGGGATCCCGTCGAGGTAGCGGTCGGTGAGCAGGCCCTGCTGCAGCGGGCTGAAGGCGATGCAGCCCGCGCCGGCCCGCTCCAGCGCGTCGAGCAGGTGGTCGCGCTCGATGTGCCGGTTGAGGATCGAGTAGGACGGCTGGTGGATCAGCAGCGGGGTGCCCAGCTCGCGCAGGATCGCCGCGGCCTGCGTGGTCTGCTCGGCCGTGTAGTTGCTGATGCCCACATACAGCGCCTTGCCCGCGCGGACCACCGCGTCGAGTGCGCCCATCGTCTCCTCGAGCGGCGTGTCGGGATCGGGCCGGTGGTGATAGAAGACGTCGACGTAGTCGAGCCCCATGCGGCGCAGGGACTGGTCGAGCGACGACACCAGGTATTTCCGGGAGCCCCACTCGCCATACGGCCCCTCCCACATGTGGTAGCCCGCCTTGGTGCTGACCACGATCTCGTCGCGGTAGCGCCGCAGGCCCGCGTCGAGCAGCCGGCCGAAGTTCGCCTCGGCGCTGCCGGGCGGCGGACCGTAGTTGTTGGCCAGGTCGAAGTGGGTGACGCCGAGATCGAAGGCGCGCCGGACGATCGCCTGTTGTGTCTCGAGCGGGCGGCCGTCGCCGAAGTTGTGCCACAGCCCCAGCGAGATCGCCGGAAGCCGCAGGCCGGAGCGGCCGGCCCGGCGGTAGGTCATCGTTTCGTAGCGGTCATCCGCGGCCGAGTAGGTCATACGCCACACCCTAGGGATGCCGTACGACAAGATTCCCGCTGGTAGGTTTGTCGCCAGCCGCGCGGGAGAGTTCGCTGCCCAGCCATGCTGGGACGCGGCGCCGAAGGGGCAAATCCTCCCCGGAACCTCTCAGGCAAAAGGACCGCGCGGGCAGGCGACTCTGAAGTGCCCGCTGGGTATGACAGAGGGGGAGGGTCCGTTCGATGACCTTCGCCCCTGGAGTGCGCCATGACGACTTTCGCGAACCGCCACATCGGCCCGGACGCCGACGAGCAGGCCACCATGCTCAAGGCGATCGGCTACTCGACGCCGGGCGAGCTGATGGACGCCGCGATCCCCGAGGTGATCCGGTGGCACGGCACGCTGGACCTGCCCGAGGCCGCCTCCGAGGAGGAGGCCCTGGCCGAGTTGCGCGAGCTGGCCGGCCGCAACCAGGTCACCACGTCGATGATCGGTCTGGGCTACTACGGCACGCACACCCCGGCCGTGATCAGGCGCAACGTGCTGGAGAACCCGGCCTGGTACACGGCGTACACGCCGTACCAGCCGGAGATCAGCCAGGGCCGGCTCGAGGCGCTGCTGAACTTCCAGACCATGGTCACCGACCTGACCGGGCTGACCACGGCGAACGCGTCGATGCTCGACGAGGGCACCGCGGTCGCCGAGGCGATGACGCTCGCCAAGCGCGGATCCAAGTCCAAGTCGCTGGTGTACGTGGTGGACGCCGACACGTTCCCGCAGACCCTGGCCGTGCTGCGCACCCGGGCCGAGCCGCTCGGCATCGAGCTGCGCCTGATCGACCTGGACGCGGGCGACGACCTGCCGGACGAGTTCTTCGGCCTGCACCTGCAGTACCCCGGCGCGTCCGGGGTGGTGCGTGACCACGCCGCGCTGGTCGAGCGGGCGCACGCCGCCGGGGCGCTGGTCACCGTGGCCGCGGACCTGCTCGCGCTGACGTTGCTGCGCGCGCCGGGTGAGATCGGCGCGGACATCGCGGCCGGCACCACCCAGCGGTTCGGGGTGCCGCTGGGCTTCGGCGGGCCGCACGCCGGCTACCTCGCCGTGCGCGCCGGCCTCGAGCGGTCGCTGCCCGGCCGGCTGGTCGGCGTGTCGCGGGACGCCGACGGCCAGCCCGCGTACCGGCTCGCGCTGCAGACCCGCGAGCAGCACATCCGGCGGGAGAAGGCGACCAGCAACATCTGCACGGCGCAGGTGCTGCTCGCGGTGATGGCGAGCATGTACGCCGTCTACCACGGGCCGGACGGCCTGCGGGCGATCGCCCGGCGTACCCATCAGAAGGCCTCGGACCTCGCGGCCGGCCTCGGGATCACCGGCGTCGCCTTCTTCGACACCCTGACCGTGCATGTGCCCGGTCGTGCCGCCGGCATCGTCGCGGCGGCGGCCGCCGACGGCGTGGACCTGCGCCTGGTGGACGCCGACCACGTGTCGGTCTCGACCGACGAGACCACCACCGACGCGCACGTCGCGACGGTCCTGAAGGCCTTCGGTGCGAAGGCGGGCGCGGCTCACGAGGTCATCCCGCGGGAGCTGCGGCGCACCTCAGACTTCCTGAGCCACCCGGTGTTCTCCACCCACCACTCCGAGACCGGGATGCTGCGCTATCTGCGCCGGTTGTCGGACAAGGACTACGCGCTGGACCGCGGCATGATCCCGCTGGGCTCCTGCACGATGAAGCTGAACGCGACCGCCGAGATGGAGGCGGTCACCTGGCCGGAGTTCGCGAACATCCACCCGTACGCCCCGGCGTCGCGGACCGCCGGCTACGAAGCGCTGGTCGCCCAGCTGGAGCAGTGGCTGGCCGAGGTCACCGGCTACGACGCGGTGTCCGTGCAGCCCAACGCCGGGTCGCAGGGCGAGCTGGCCGGCCTGCTGGCGATCCGCGGCTACCACCGCTCCCGTGGCGACCTGGAGCGCGACGTCTGCCTGATCCCGTCCAGCGCGCACGGCACGAACGCCGCGTCCGCGGTGATGGCCGGCATGCGGGTGGTCGTGGTGGCCTGCGACGAGAACGGCAACGTCGACCTGGCCGACCTGGACGCGAAGATCGAGAAGCACGCCGACCGGCTGGCCGCGATCATGGTGACCTACCCGTCGACGCACGGCGTCTACGAGACCTCGATCGCCGACCTGTGCGCCCGCGTGCACGACGCGGGTGGTCAGGTCTACGTGGACGGGGCGAACCTGAACGCGCTGGTCGGCTTCGCGCGGCCGGGCAAGTTCGGCGCCGACGTCTCGCACCTCAACCTGCACAAGACGTTCTGCATCCCGCACGGCGGCGGCGGTCCCGGTGTGGGCCCGGTGGCGGTACGCGCGCATCTGGCCGAGTTCCTGCCCGGTGACCCGCTCGAGCCGGGTGAGCACCACGCGGTGTCCGCGGCAGCACACGGCTCGGCGGGCATCCTGCCGATCTCGTGGGCGTACCTGCGGATGATGGGCCCGGACGGGCTGGCCGCGGCGACGTCGGTGGCGGTGCTGTCGGCGAACTACGTGGCGGCGCGGCTGCGCGACCACTACCCGGTGCTCTACACCGGTGACGACGGGCTGGTCGCGCACGAGTGCATCCTCGACCTGCGCCCGATCACGAAGGCGACCGGTGTCTCGGTGGACGACGTGGCGAAGCGGCTGATCGACTACGGCTTCCACGCGCCGACGATGTCGTTCCCGGTGGCCGGCACGCTGATGGTGGAGCCGACCGAGAGCGAGGACCTGGAGGAGCTCGACAGGTTCTGCGACGCGATGATCGCCATCCGGGGGGAGATCGCGGCGGTGGCGGCGGGGGAGTGGCCCAAGGACGACAATCCGCTCGCCAACGCCCCGCACACGGCGGCGTCGGTGTCGGCGGACGAGTGGGGTCACGCGTATCCGCGGTCGGTGGCGGCGTACCCGGGGAGTGTGGACCGCGCGGCGAAGTACTGGCCGCCGGTGCGGCGGATCGACGGCGCCTACGGCGACCGGAATCTGGTCTGCTCGTGCCCGGCGCCGGAAGCGTTCGAGGACTGAGAGGGCCGTTACAATCGGTAACGGTCAGAAGACTTAACGATTATGCGGCGAGGGCGTGCTTGGCCGGCCCGCGGTGCGGCTGGATCAGCGTGCCGTCGGGCAGGATCTCGCCGGTGTCCTCGAAGACGATCACGCCGTTGCAGAGCAGGCTCCAGCCCTGCTCGCGGCAGGTGGCGACGGTGCGGGCCGCCTCACGATCAACGGCGTCGGCGGACGGGCAAGGGGTCTTGTGCTGGCACATCGGGGTATCTCCGGTCAGGGGGCTGTGTGATGACTCACCATCGCGGTGACGAACGTTACCTCAATCCGAACGACCTCGGATTGCATGGGTGACGGCGTCCTCAGCCCAGAATCCTCGCTTTGAATGATCCACGGTAGAGGCGTCGCCGACCACTTCCCGACACCTCCGTCATGTCTCATCGGCACCCTTGGATGCTCTGGCCTGGGGTTACCGTCTGTCATGTTTCTCCGGTTGTCGCCGACGCGACTCCGATGACCCGACGAGCTTCGCTCCGCCATCCGGCAGGGTGACGGACTGTCGGTGCGAAAGCCTGACCGAACGGGCAGCCAAGTTGGCACGGTCGGCCACGCTGCGTATCCACCGTTTCCGTTTCTGGTAGATGTGTACGCCGAGTCACTCACTCATGGTTCATCACGTCCGCAACGTGCCTTCCTGCATCCCTTGCGCCGGTAACGACCGGATAGCCTTGGCGGCATGACGATTCGGCCCATCAGGGTGGTCGGTGACCCGGTGTTGCGCACCGAAGCCGACCCGGTCAGGGTGTTCGACGCCGAGCTGCGCTCGGTGGTACGCGATCTGGAGGACACGGTCCGTGAGCCGGGCCGCGCCGGGGTGGCCGGGCCGCAGATCGGGGTGAGCCTGCGGGTGTTCTCGTACAACGTCGACGGCGTGATCGGGCACATGGTCAACCCGGTGCTGTCCGGCTTCGAGGGCGAGCGGGAGGACGACGAGGGCTGCCTGTCGGTGCCCGGGTTGTGGTTCCCGACCAGGCGGGCGATGCGGGTGGTCGCCACCGGCCAGGACCAGCACGGCGAGCCGCTGGTGATCGAGGGTGAGGGCTTCCTGGCCCGGGCGCTGCAGCACGAGACCGACCACCTCGACGGCCGCCTCTACATCGACACCCTCACCGGCGACGTCCGCCGGCAGGCACTGCGCGCGATCCGCGCCGGCTACCACCCGACCCGGCCGGGGGCGTAGCCGCCGGGGCCGGCTGCTGGTTGGCTGAGGGAATGGACGCTGAACGGGACACCGACCGGCTGGCCAGGGCGTCGCTGGCCGCCGGGGATCCGACCGGCTGGTTCGAGAGGCTCTACGCCGAGGCCGAGCGGGGCACCGCGGAGGTGCCCTGGGACCGGCCGGCGGCGACGCCGCTGCTGTCGGCCTGGGCGGCCGAGACGCGGGTGTCCGGCGCCGGCCGCCGGGCCCTGGTGGTGGGATGCGGCCTGGGCCGCGACGCCGAGTTCGTGGCCGGCCTCGGCTTCGCGACCACCGCCTTCGACATCTCCGAGACCGCGGTACGCGGGGCCCGCGCCCGCCACCCGCATTCGCTGGTCCGCTACGTGGTCGCCGATCTGCTCGACCCGCCGGCGTCCTGGCCGGCCCGCTTCGACCTGGTGGTGGAGAGCAACAACGTGCAGGCCCTCCCGCGGGCGCTGCGGCAGCGGGCAATCGCGTCGGTCGGCACGCTCGTGGCACCGGGCGGCACCCTGCTGGTGCTGGCCGCCAAGGCCGACCGGCCCGGCGACGACGGCCCGCCGTGGCCGCTGACCCGCGCCGAGGTCGAGTCGTTCGCCCGCGACGGCCTGGACACGGCGTCGATCGACGAGTTCCCGGCCCCCGACGACCCGCTGTCGATGCGCTGGCGGGCGGTCTTCACCGCACGGTGATCAGCGGACGGTGATCAGCGGACGGTGATCAGCGCACGAGGAACGCGGGCGGGTCGTGCCGGAGGAAGTCGTGGTGCGAGATGTCCCAGCCGTACGCGCCGGCCCGCCCGAAGACCAGCACGTCGCCGATCCGTAGCCGCTTCACGCGCTGGTCGCGGGCCAGGACGTCGCGCGGTGTGCACAGCTCACCGACCGCGTCGACCTCGGTGTCCCGGATCTCCGGCCGCGGCCAGTCGTAGGGCCATTCGTCGACCGGCAGCACGGTGAACGGGTGGCTGTAGCCCCAGGCGGCGGGCAGCCGGAAGTGGTGGGTGCCGCCGCGCAGCACCGCGAACCAGCGTCCGTGGGTGCGCTTCAGGTCGATGACCTCGGCGGCGTACCAGCCGGCGTCCGCGGCGAGGATCCGGCCGGGCTCGACGACGAGCTCCACCCCGGCGGGCGCGGCCGGCCACGACGTCCTCAGGACGGACAGGTCGATGGTGTCGTCGGAGAGGTAGTCGACGCCGAGGCCCCCGCCGACGTTGACCGACCGGAGCCCGATGCCGAAGGCCGCGGCCGTCCGCACCGACCAGGCCAGGGAGTCGGCGACGAAGGCCGTGTGCGCCGCGGCGTCCAGGTTGTTGGAGACCGCATGCAGGTGGAAACCCTCGATCCGGCGGCCCGCGCCGAGCAGCGCCGGCAGCTCGTCCTCGTCCACCCCGAACGGCGTCGGCGTCCCGGTCATGGCGTGGCTGCCGGGCAGGGCCGCCCCGCGCCGGTTGACCCGGATCGCGATCCGCGCGCCGGGCGGCAGCCGCAGCAGCTCGTGGCGGCTCTCCACGTTGATCTGGGCGCCGGCGCGGACCGCGGCGGCGAGCAGGTCGTCGGTCTTGGCCGGGCCGCTCACCACGATCCGCCGGGCACCGGCCGCGACCGCCAGGTCGAGCTCGCCGCGCGAGGCCACGTCGAGCCCGTCGCAGGCGTCGGCGAGCGCCCCGACGACCGAGGCGTGGCTGTTGGCCTTCACCGCGTACAGCAGAACGGTTTTGTCGCCGACGACGGCGCGCAAGCGCTGCGCCTGCGCGCGCACGACGGACGTGTCGTAGACGAACGCGCAACGCGGCCGCGGCAGCGCCCGCAGCGCCGCCGCGACCCACTCAGGCGGGTGCATGCAGCGGATTCCGGACCGGCAGGTACGCGTCGCCGTCGCCGCCCAGACGCATCCGGACCAGCGCCTTGTGCGGCACCCGCGCGGCCGTGAACGCGGCGTGGTCGCGCCGCGCGATCGGATCCCCGCCCAGCCCCGCGTAGGTCTCGTCGACCACCCGCCGCACGGTCCGCCAGGCCGCGGCCTCGTCCATTCCCATGCCCACGTCCACGCCCATCCGGATGATCACCTCACCGAGGTGCGCCTGCAACGCCGTGTATCCGATCTTCGCCCGCAGGACGTCCTCGTCGCCGGTGCCCACCACCGAACCGGGCCACAGGTTCACGGCGAACCCGTTGGCGGCCAGCCGGGCCGGATGCAGCCGCAGCCCGGCGAAGTCCCGCAGCACCAGCCGGTGCGGCACGCCCGCGGCGAAGGTGGGCAGGCAGTTCTGCAGGTGCGCCTCGAACGCCACACCGCGCGCGGTGAACCGCAGCAGCGGCGGCAGGAGCAGGCGGGCGTACGCGTCCAGCCAGGCGTGCGGGGACAGGCCCGACTCCGCGAGCAGCGCGGGCAGCAGGGCGGCGATCGCGCCGCCCGGGATCGCGCGCTCATTGGTCGTGAGCCGGCCGGTCAGCCCGTCGCGAAGGATCGCCGACATGTCGCGTCCCGACCCGGCCGGGACCGCGGCGCCGGCCGTCTCCGCGAGCAGGATGAGCCGGTGGCCGTCCGGGTCGTCGTCGGCCAGCCGGTGCAGCAGCCGGGACACCGCCGGGCCGTTGCGGGTGCTGGCCACGCTGATGCTGCGCCGGGTCGAGGTGACCTGGATGTCTAGCGACACCTTGAGGTATCGGCGGCGCCCGTCCGCGCCCGGCGGCAGCAGCAGGGTGCGCAGCGCGGCGGTCGGCACCGCGTCGAGCGTCGCGTCCATGATCCGCAGGGCGCCGTCGCGCAGCAGGTCGCCGTAGCGCGCGGGCAGGATCGTGTCGCGCTGCCAGGCGTGCACCGGCTGCAGGCGGTAGCCGGCGGGTGCCTGTGGCAGCCACGGGTACACCTCGCCGAGTGCGGCGCCGACGTCGTCGCCGAGATGGCCGTCGTCGCGGACCGCGACGAACCCGATGCAGGTGTGGCCGGCCTCGAGGTCGTGCGCGAGCACGTCGGTGGTGTCCCAGCCCAGCCGGGTACGCCCGCAGGGGTGCAGGTTGTGCCCGGCGACGGCGGTCCGTTCCAGCCGGATCGCGTCCTCGTCGGGGTCGTCCGTCCCGCCCGCCCCCGCCCTGGCCGTGGTGGGCCGGGCCATCGCGATCGCCAGGTTGACCACCGCGTTGCGCAGCTCCCGGGCGAATCCGGGCGCGTCGATGCCGACCAGCAGGTCGACCGGGTCGTCCACCCCCGCCTCGGCGAACTCCACCCGGTCGAAGCCGTGCGCCACGCCCTGCCCGGCGTGCCGCGCCCGGGCG
>NZ_JBFAZH010000164.1:0-9903 GCF_040681735.1 Actinoplanes sp. NPDC051633
TATGGCGGATGTATTGCTAGAATTGATTCTGATATATTTTCTGATATTGATTTAAGGATTTTGATCAGCAGCCGCCGCGGCCGCGGCGGCAGCGGGTGGCAGGGCACCCGCGACCAGCGGAACCCCGGTGAGAAGGAGGCCTAAGGCCAGGCCGGATCTGAAAGTTGGGCGCGCTGAAGCAGCGCGCAACCAGGTGCGACGCATTGATGATCTCCCCCGTATGTCGATCAAGACGGAGGGTAGGAACAGGAAACAAAACTGTCAATGAACTTCTGAAAACGTGACCGAACGACCGAGTTATGAATTTAAATGTTTCTCGGCGTTAGGGCAGATCTTGGACACTCCTCCGGCGCGGACCGTGCTTGGCTCGTCACGGATCTTCACGGGGGAGGTACTGGACCATGGCGTCTGCCCATGTTCTCGCGCGAGCCCGATGGCTCGCCGTCCTGACCGCATCACTACTGACAATCACCCTCGCTCCGCCCGTCGCATCGCGTGCACGTGCTGCCGAGCCGGGTGAGGTTCCCAAGGTCACCGCCGGCCGGGGCCCGCAGCAGCGGCCCGTTCCGGCCGGCGCCGCGTCCGTTAAGGCGCTCTCCGACAGCGAACGGCCGCCGGTCATGCCGCCGCGCGTGCGGTCGGGCGGCGCCGCCGAGAAGGTGTCCACACAGGAGCTTCAGCGGATGGCGAGGGCCGCCGCACCCGGCGACCCCGCGTTCACCGATCTGGTGCTGCAGTCCGGCTTCGTGCTCGGCGACACCTCGCTGGTCGCCTACTTCAACGTCGCCGACGACTCCTTCGACCGGTGGCGGGTCGACCTGTTCGACGCGACCACGAGCACCCGGCAGGAGTCGACCACACTGGACAAGGCGGAGCTGGGCAGCGGCTCCTGCGGGACGTGGGAGTACTGCCGGTCGTTCGGCGCCGCCGACGGGTGGACGCTGGACGCCGAGCGGCAGTACTTCATCACCATCACCGCGCTGTTCGACGGCGGCGGCGAGACACCGTCCGCGCCGTCCGGCCGGGCGCAGCCGCGCAACGTGGTCAACCCGCCGGACATCCCGGCCCGTCAGGCCGCCGGCTGCGGGTGCAGCGGCGCGCTCGGCATGACCGACGCCAGCCAGGCGATCCGCGCGATCGGCGTGAACACCGGCACCGGCGCGTTCACCCGCACCGAGCGGGACCTGGCGATGAAGTCGTTCGGCGTCACTTTCACGTCGACCCGGTCCTACTCCTCGCTCAACGGCGGTCAGTCCGCGTTCGGGCCCGGCTGGGCCTGGGTCTACGACATGCGGGTCACCGAGTCCGAGGGCGGCGCCGTGGTGCGCGCCGAGGACGGCTCCGAGGTGCTCTACACGCTGACCGACGGCGCCTACCAGCGGCCGGCCGGGGTGCGGTCCACGCTGCGCAGGGCCGGCACCGGCTGGGAGCTGGTCACCCGCCGCAACATCGTGTACGCGTTCGACGCGCAGGGCCGGCTGGCTTCCATCCTGAACCCGCGCCAGGTCGGCCTGCGGTTCACGCACACCGACAAGCTGATCACCATCCGCGATGCCAGCGGCCACCAGGCTGAGGTCAAAGTGGACGCTGGACTGATCCGCGAGATCGAGTTGCCGGACCACCGTGAGGTCAGCTTCGAGTACACCAACGGCCTGCTCACCAAGGTCGAGGACGCCCGCGGCGAGGAGTGGAAGTACCGCTACGACACCGCCGGCCGCCTGGCCCAGGTGATCGATCCGTTCCGCGTCACGCTGCTGACCAACGAGTACGACGCGACCACCGGCCGCGCGGTGAAGCAGACCGACGCGCTCGGCAAGGCGACGACGTTCCTGTGGCGGCCCGAGCGGCAGGAGGCGGAGACCACCGACGCCGACGGCGTGACGGTGTGGGACGGCTACAAGGGCAACGTGCTGCTCTACTCGCAGCGGGGCAACGGCGACGTCAGCCACCACCGCTACGACGGCACACTGAACCGCAATCTGGTCGTCAACGGCAACCAGAACCAGCACGAGTCGCGGTACGACCCGGCGGGCAACCTGGTCGAGCAGTTCGCGCCGCAGCGCCGGTTCAGCGAGAAGGTCGAGTACGACGCCCGCAACAACCCGACCACCCGCACCGACGCCGACGGGAACAAGTGGGTCGACCGGTTCAACGAGTTCGACGAGCTGGTCGAGAGCACCGACGCCGAGAAGCACAAGATCTCCTACACGTACGACAACCGCGGCATCCCGCTGACCATCACCGATCAGCGCGGCAAGGTCACCACCTTCGAGTCCATTCCGGACGGCAGGCTCAACGCGGGTCTGCGGACCGCGGAGATCTCGCCGGAGGGACGACGTTCTGAGCTCGGGTACGACAAGACCGGGCGTCGCACGTCGGCCACCGACCCGCGGGGGACGCTGCCGAACGCGAGGCGGTCCGACTACACGTCGGTGACCTCGTACGACGCGCAGGACCGCACGGTTGCGACGCTGGAGGCCGGCAAGCGTGATCCGTCCCGGGCGAGGTTCGACAAGGCTGGGCGGCTGGAGAGCCGGACCACGCCGGAGGGCGTGACCACCCGGTACACGTACCTCGACAACAACGCCGTCAAGGCGGTGTACGAGCCGCGGCGCACGGTCAAGTACACCTACACCGACGCCGGTCGCCGGGCCACCTCGACGATCGACGTGCAGCACGGGCCCGACTCGGTGACCAGCTGGGCGTACAACGCCAAGGGCCTGGTCGAGTCGGTCACCTCGCCGCGCGGCAACGTGCCGGGCGCGGTCAAGGCCGACTTCACCACCACCTACGTCTACGACAAGAACGACAACATCATCCAGATCCGCCGCCCGTACCCCGGTGGGGTGATCGTCACCAAGGACTTCAAGCCCGACGACCTCGACCGGACCACCGAGACGATCGACGAGTTCGGCGAGAAGTCGTCGTTCGAGCGTGGCAACCGGGGCGAGGTCCGGTCGACCACCGACAGCCTGGGCCGCAAGAACTCGATGGAGTTCGACAAGAACGGCCGGCAGACCGGCATCCGGGACGCGAAGGGAGCGCAGACCAAGTCGGAGTACGACCCGGCCGGCAACAAGATCAAGGAGATCTCGCCGACCGGTGGCGTGACCACCTTCGTCTACACCGACGACGGATTGCTGGCCTCGGTCACCGAGCCGCGCGGCAACGTCGAGGGCGCCGACAAGGCGCGCTTCACCACCCGGTTCGAGTACGACCCGGCGGGGAACCGGGTCCGCAGCATCGACCCGCTGGGCAACACGACCTCGACGAAGTTCGACGCGTCCAACCGCACGGTGCTCAGCACGGACGCCCGCGGCAACAAGACCCACTACACCTACAACCAGGACAACCAGACGCGTACGGTCACCGGGCCGGACGCCCGGTTCGACGACGACGATCCCGAAGAGGACTCGACGCTGTACTCGTACGGCGACGACGGGATGCTCGAGGCGGTCCGTGACCCGAAGGGTCACCGCACCGAGCTGCACTACGACGAGGCCGGCCGGCTGATCCGCAGCACCGACCCGCTCGGCCGCAGCACGTACGTCAGCTACGACGTGGAGAGCAACCGCACCCAGAACGTGGTGCTCGCCCGCAACGAGGACCCGTCGCGGCTGTCCGCCGCCGAGCTGGCCAAGCGCACGACGGTCGACACCTACGACATCGTCGGGCGGCGGGACAAGCGCACCCTCGGCTCGGAGGGTCCCGTCTACACGTGGGGCTACGACGCCAAGGACCGGGTCACCTCGTACGGCGACCCGACCGGTGTGCGTGCGGTGGTCTACGACAACGAGGACCAGATCAAGACGGTCACCCGCAAGGAGGCGGGCCGGCCGGACGAGACGTTCACCTACACCTACGACGAGCGGGGCAACGTCGAGACCCGGCAGTACGCCGACGGCACCCGGGTGTCGTTCGGCTACGACGCGGCGAGCCGGATCACCTCGCTGACCGCGCAGGGTGGCTCGGCCGGACCGGCCGCGGCGACCTGGGGCTTCGGCTACGACGTGGCCGGCCGGCGGACCAGCACCACGCTGCCCGCGGCGACCGGGCTGACCGAGAACCGCTCCTACGACGACGCCGGCCGGCTCACCGCCATCGGCACCGAGCGCACCGGCGACCCGGTGGAGGGCGTGCAGGACCCGGTGTCCCGGTACGACCTGACCCTCGACCAGGAGGGCAACCCGACCCGGGTGGTCACCACGCGCGGCGGCGTCGCCGAGTCGGTCGCCTACGCCTACGACGAGGCCGACCGGCTCAAGTCCGCCTGCTACGCGGTCGAGTCGTGCTCCGGCAAGCCGAAGCCGGCCGGCCGGATCGACTACGAGTACGACCTGGTCGGCAACCGCACCGAGCAGAAGCGCACCGGCACCGCGGGCGACGACGTCACCGAGTACGAATACGACGCCGCCGACCAGCTCGTCGAGGAGGAGGTCGAGAGCGACCACCACGAGCGGGAGACCGAGTACGCGTACGACGTCCGGGGCAACCAGATCAAGGCCGGCGGCGACCGGTTCAGGTACAACCTGGACAACACCGTCTCGTCGGCCACGGTCAACGGCCGCACCAGCACCTTCGCCTACGACGCGACCGGGCTGCGGCTGTCCTCGACGACCGCGACCCCGAACGCCGCCACGACGACGCAGCGCTGGTCGTGGGACGTCGCGGGCACGCTGCCGCAGATCGCGGTGGACACGGTCACCGACCCGTCGGGGGCGGTGCTCGAGAAGCGTGGCTTCACGTACGGGCCGGACGACGAGCCGCTGGCTCTGCTCGACCCGGCGTCGGGCGCGCACTCGTACACACACGACTGGCTGGGCGGCATCGCCAACATGCTGTCGCCGACCGGCACGATCGAGAAGGGCTACGACTACGACCCGTTCGGCAACCCGCGGGTCGGCGAGTCCCTGGCCGGGCAGGCCATCCCGGAGGGGCCGGGCCTGGAGAACCCCATGCAGTTCCACGGGGCGTACCAGGACTCGTCCACGGGCGACGGCAACTACTTCATGCGCGCCCGCAACTACAACCCGGGCAGCGGGCGGTTCGCCACCCGTGACCCGATGCCGACGGGTGTCGCCGCGGCGTCCTCGTACGTCTACGGCGCCAACAACCCGATGGCGTACTCGGACCCGACCGGCCTGGTGACCGACGCCGGCCCGACCACCACGGCCGACCCGGCCGCGGTGCCGACCGGCCCGTCCCCGGAGGAGCTGGCCAAGGCCAACCAGCTGCAGTCCAAAAGCACGCTGGACGTGATCCTGGAGGCCGGCGGCCAGATCCTGATGGAGTTCCTCGGGATCAACGACATCATCAACTGCCTCAAGGGCGACCTGCTCGCCTGCGTCTCGATGATCGTCGGGGCACTTCCCTGGGGCAAGATCTTCAAGGCCAAGAAGATCGCCGAGGCGATCTACCGCGCCGGCAAGGCCGTCATCACGTTCTTCCAGGAACTGAAGTGGGCCAAGGCCATCATCGCGGGCGCGGAGAAGGCGGCCGAGGCGGCGAAGGCAGCCGCGGCGGCGGCGGCCAAGGCAGCCGCGGAGAAGGCGGCGGCGGCCAAGGCGGCGGCCGAAGCGGCGGCGAAGAAGGTCGCGGCCGAAGCGGCGGCCAAGGCGAAAGCCCTGGCAGCCAAGGCGAAAGCGAAAACGAAGAAGGGCTCCGACTCGGCGGACGGGCCGAGCGGATGCCACAGCTTCGTCGCGGGTACGAGGGTCCTGCTCGCCGACGGCTCGGCCAAGCCGATCAGTCGCGTGCGGCCGGGTGACACCGTCTTCACGACCGACCCGGTCAGCGGTGACACCGAGCGCAAACAGGTGACCCGCACCATCCGCACCGACGACGACAAGTCGTTCGTAAAGCTGTCGGTCAAGGGCGGCACGGGCAAGAACACCATCACCACGACCGACAACCACCCGTTCTGGTCCGCCACCCGCGGACGCTGGGTGGACGCCGGTGACCTGCGCCCGGGCGAGATGCTCAAGACGTCGGCCGGCACGTCGGTGCAGGTCGGTGCGGTCAAGGCCTACCGTGGCCAGCACCGCACGTTCGACCTGACCGTCGACGGCATCCACACGTACTACGTGGTTGCCGGCGACACCTCGGTGCTCGTACACAACACCAACGGAGAGGCGTGCCGCAGGGCCGCCAACGGGCGGTTCGAGGCGGACCCGGACCGGCGCCAGCCGGGCGAGGTCGACGAGGACGGCATGCTGCGCGGCACCAATGAGCCGGGCTTCGTCACCAGCCGGCCGTCGCTGCGCACCAGTGTGGAGCAGCGGGTCTGGAACGAGGCCGAGGTCGGGCCCAATGGCGGCCGGATGTGCCGTCGTGCCGGCCCGAACTGCACCGGCGAGGTGATGGTCGCGCCGGGCTCACCGCAGCAGCGGGACTGGGATTACGGTCACGACCAGGGCGACGCCTGGAGCAACACGCAATTCCCGCCGGACGTCGAGCGGCCGACGGTCATCGACAGATATCACCAGGGTGGCGGGGTAGAATGTATCCCGTGTAACCGCGGTGCCGGCGCCGACTGATTGGTTGACGGATGTCCCTGCTCATTGACCATCTGGAAAGCCGCCTGGGCAAGATCCAGTCAGGTTGGACCCGCGATCCGGAGGGCAATGAGCTGGAGTTCCAGGTTGCGGAGTTCCGGGGAGGTGGCCAGCTGCCGGGCTCGACGTCGTACGCGACGCTCGGGCTCAGTAACCACCGCCTCCCCGGCCCGTCCGGCGGCCGGGAAATGTCGATGGAGTTCCTGATGTCGACGCATTCGGCGTTGGCACCGGGCCGTTTCCCGCAGGCGCTGCAATTCCTGACAAAGGAAGTGCTGCGCCGGCACACGGCCATTTTGAAGGGCGAGACCTTCACGCTGCCGTTCACGGTGGCCGAGAACAGCGAGATGTCGACGCTCTACGCGGCCGTCCCGGGCTACTTCGACGACAAGTTCGACGCGGTGGACATCGAGGACGGCCGCGGCGTGGCCATCGTCTGGATGGTCCCGATCACCGAGGCGGAGCGCGGTTTCGTCCGAGAGGCCGGTTGGGACGCCTTCGAGCGCGAGCTGGTGAAGAAGGACCCCGACCTGCTGGACCCGAGGCGGCCGTCGATCCGCTGACTCGCCGCTGTGCCGGTCACGGGCGGATCCGATCACGGCGGACGCCGGCCGCGAGGGCGGCGAGGCGGTCGAGGGTGATCTCCGGGTCGGCGAGGTGGCCGGCTTCGTCGTCGACGAACGTGGTCGCGCCGGGGACGTGATCGGCGAGCCAGGCCCCGTGCGCGGCCGGGACCATGACGTCCCGGCGGCCGTACCGGACGATGACCGGCACCCGGATCTCGGTCACGTCGAAGCCCCACGGGCGGAGGAAGGCGAGATCGTCGTCGACCCAGCCCTCAACGCCCCGGCGGAAGGCTTCCCGCGTCGCCTCGACGAGGGTCCGCTGGACGTCGTCGCGGGCGAGCACCTGCCGGTCGGCGTCGGCGAGTTGCCAGTCGTCGGAGAAGACCTTCTCCGGGTCGGCGGTCATCCGCGCGAGGTCGGCGGCGGCGAGGTCGACGAGCTCGCGGTGCAGAACCTTCTCGCCCTGCCGGGCCCAGCCGAACTCGGTGACGTTCTCGGCGTCCATGCCGGCCGTCCAGTCAAGGCCGGCGGCGTCGAACGGTGCCACTCCGACCACGCATTCGGCCACGACGACCCGGTCCGGCAAGCGCGCCGCGACCGCCAGCGCATGCGGCCCGCCGCCGGACCGTCCCGTCACCGCGACGCGGGACAGGCCCAGCGCGTCGAGGACCGCCTCGACATCGCCGACGCAGTCGACCACCCGCCGGCCGGCC
The DNA here is from genome assembly GCF_040681735.1 of Actinoplanes sp. NPDC051633. NCBI lineage: Bacteria > Bacillati > Actinomycetota > Actinomycetes > Micromonosporales > Micromonosporaceae > Actinoplanes > Actinoplanes sp. NPDC051633. The sequence goes on from NZ_JBFAZH010000164.1 coordinate 7,834, forward strand.
ATCCGGTCCGAGGCGCCGTACCCGGGTCTGTCGTAGGTGATGAGGTCGATGCCCGCGCGGCGGACCGCGTCCTCGTCCGGGTGCCGCCCGAGTCGTGATCCGGGCGTCCCGTGCAAGGACAGGACCGGTGTCCCGTCGGGGTCGCCCCACCGAGCCACGCCCAGTGCGCGCCCGTCCGCCGCGGTCACCGTTCGCAACCTCTCACTCACGGTGGCCACCCTCGGTGCCCGGGAGGACGGCGACGGCCTCGATCGAGACGAGCAGGCCGTGCGGCAGCCGCACGTTGGCCGGCGCGGACCGGGCCGGCGGTGGCTGCGGCATGTGCCGGGCGTAGACGGTGTTCAGCCGGTCGAAGTCGTCCACATCGGCGTAGAAGATCGTCGTCTTCACCAGGTCCGCCAGGGACGCGCCGGCCTCGGCGAGCACCGCGCCCAGGTTGCGCAGCGCCTGCTCGGTCTGCGCCTCGATGCCCGGTGGGATCGTCCCGGTGGAGGGGTCGATCCCGGCCATGCCGGAGCAGAAGACGAAACCGCCGGCGACGATCGCCTGGCTGTACGGGCCGAGTGCGGCCGGTGCCCGGTCGGTCGATATCGCGTGCCGAGTCCTCATCGATGGTCCCTTCGCCGGTGGACTGCCGACCCCACTCTCCCCGGATCGGGCCGCCGAGGCATCCGTGCTTACCACGGAGCCGCATCTGCGTGCTGCGCACGGATGTGCCCGGGTCGCGCCGGCGAGCACGCTCCGTCAAGTGCGGGCTCATCCCGGGTCCGCACTCGAGGAGCGGAGCAACAGTGACCACAACCGACATCACGACCATCGACCACACGAAGCTCGAAACCTTCGTCGGGCAGGCGGTCACCGACATGGGCGCGGCCATCTCGGGGCTGCTGCTGCACATCGGCGACCGCCTGGGCCTGTACAAGGCGATGGCCGGCGCCGGGCCGATCACCTCGTTCGCCCTGGCGCAACGCACCGGCACCGCCGAGCGGTACGTCCGCGAGTGGCTCGCCAACCAGGCGGCCGGTGGCTACATCACCTACCACGCGGACGACGGCACGTATGAGCTGCCCGCCGAACAGGCCATGGTGGTGGCCGACGAGGACAGCCCGGTGTTCCTCGGCGGCGCCTTCGAAACCATCGCGTCGGCATACGCCGACCACGACCTGGTGGTCGACGCCTTCCGCACCGGCTCGGGCATCGACTGGCACGAGCACGACCAGCGGCTGTCATCGGGCGTCGTCCGGTTCTTCCGCCCCGGATACGCCGCCCACCTCGTCGGCGAATGGCTGCCCGCCCTCGACGGCGTGGTCGAGAAGCTCCGCGCGGGTGCGAGCGTCGCGGACGTGGGATGCGGACACGGCGCCTCGACGGTGATCATGGCCAACGCGTTCGACCGGTCGACGTTCGCCGGCTTCGACAGCCACGAGCCGTCGATCGAGGCGGCCCGCGAAGCCGCGGCGCAGGCCGGCGTGCAGCAGCGGGCCAAGTACGCCGTCGCGGCGGCGAAGGACCTTCCCGGCGAGGGGTACGACCTCGTGTGCATGTTCGACGCCCTGCACGACATGGGCGACCCGGTCGGCGCCGCGCGGCGCGTCCTTAAGGCCTTGGCGCCCGACGGGACGCTGCTGGTGGTCGAGCCGAACGCCGGCGACGCCCTGGAGGACAACCTCAACCCGGTCGGGCGGACCTACTACGGCCTGTCCACGGTCATCTGTACACCCGGGTCGCTCGCGCAGGACGTGGGGCTGGGTCTCGGGGCGCAGGCCGGTGAACGACGGCTCACCAGCGTGCTCCACGAGGCGGGATTCACGCACGTACGCCGGGCCACCGAAACCCCGTTCACCATCATCCTGGAGGCCAGGCCATAGGCGCGGCACCCATCGCCGCGAGCTCGGCCTCGCCACGTGCCCGGTCCGCCCCGCCGAGGCAGATCAGCGTCCTCGCCCACTGATAGCGGCAGCCGGCCTCGTGCAGGGCGGCGGCCGCGGCGGTCAGCCCGTCGCGGTCGCCGTCGCCGGTCGCCAGGGCGGCCGCACGGTCCACAATGGCCGTGGCGATCCGGTTGCCGGC
>NZ_JBFAZH010000165.1:0-9892 GCF_040681735.1 Actinoplanes sp. NPDC051633
CCGGCATATGCCGGCCGCGGGCCGTTTCAGCTCTGGGAGCCGGCCGTCAGGCCGGGCCGCCCGGTGCGCCGTGGCAGCGCTTGTACTTCTTGCCCGAGCCGCAGTAGCACGGCGCGTTGCGCGACGGGCCGCTCGACTCCGCCTGCGCCGGGTTGTTGCGCGGGCGCCGCGCCGCCGCGGCCGCCGTGTGCGCCGGGCCCGCCGGGATCGGGCTGCCACCGGCGCCGATGCCCAGGGCCGGCGCCGCCGGCTGCTGCTGGATCACCGGTGCGCCGCCGCCCGCCTCACCGTCGATCGCCGGGGCCGTGTACTGCAGGTTCTGCGGGCGGCGGTCGCCGCCCAGACCCTTCGCCCGGACCTCGACCTGGTGCTCGGTCTCCGGCGCCGCCGTCGCCGAACCGGGCAGCGGCACCGCCTTCGTCGGGTCGACCGTGATCGTGGGCTGCTCCTCGACCTGCACCTCGAGGTTGAAGAGGAAGCCGACCGCTTCCTCCTTGATGCCCTCCATCATCTGGTTGAACATGTCGAAGCCCTCGCGCTGGTACTCCACCACGGGGTCGCGCTGCGCGTAGGCCCGCAGGCTGATGCCCTCCTGCAGGTAGTCCATCTCGTACAGGTGCTCGCGCCACTTCCGGTCGATCACCGCGAGCAGCACCTGCCGCTCCAGCTCTCGCACCGCCTCGGCGCCGAGCTCCTCCTCGCGCGTCCGGTACGCCGCCTGCGCGTCGTCCTTCAGCTGCTGGATCAGGAACTCCTGGTCGACCGTGCTGCGCTCGCCGCCGCTCTCCTCCACGATGTCGTCGATCGTGATGGTGACCGGGTAGAGCCGCTTGAGGTTGGTCCAGAGCTGATCGAGATCCCAGTCCTCGGCGTAGCCCTCGGCCGTGGCCGCGCGAACGTACTCCTCGACCACGTCGTCGATCATGTGGCTGGCCTGCTCGTGCATGTCCTCGCCGTTGAGGACGCGCCTGCGCTCGGCGTAGATCACCTGGCGCTGCTTGTTCAGCACCTCGTCGTACTTGAGGACGTTCTTGCGGATCTCGGCGTTCTGACCCTCGATCTGGGTCTGCGCGCTGCGGATCTGGCGGGTCACCATCTTGGACTCGATGGGGACGTCCTCCGGGATGTTGAAGCGGTCCATGACCGCCTCGACGGCGCCGGCCCGGAACCGCTTCATCAGGTCGTCCTGCAGGGAGAGGTAGAACCGGGACTCGCCCGGGTCACCCTGCCGGCCGGAGCGGCCGCGAAGCTGGTTGTCGATGCGGCGGGAGTCGTGGCGCTCGGTGCCCAGGACGTAGAGGCCACCGGCGGCGATGACGTCGGCCTGCTCGGCGTCGCAGGCCTCCTTCCACACCGGGAGGACCTCTTCGAGGGCCTTCACATACTCCTCCGGCGACTCCACCGGGTCGAGGCCGCGCTGCGCCAGCTCTGACGACGCGAGGAACTCGGGGTTGCCGCCGAGCAGGATGTCGGTGCCACGACCGGCCATGTTGGTGGCGACCGTGACGCCGCCCTTGCGGCCCGCCTGGGCGATGATCGTCGCCTCCTGCGCGTGGAACTTCGCGTTCAGCACGCTGTGCGGGATGCCGCGGCGGCGCAGCAGGGTGGAGAGGATCTCCGAGTTCTCCACGCTCACCGTGCCGACCAGGACCGGCTGGCCGGTGGCGTGCCGCTCGGCGATGTCCTCGATGACGGCGTTGAACTTCGCCTTCTCGGTCTTGTAGATGACGTCGGGGTGGTCGATGCGGATCATCGGCCGGTGCGTCGGGATGGAGACGACGCCGACGTTGTAGACCTTGTTGAACTCGCCGGCCTCGGTCTGGGCCGTACCCGTCATGCCGCCGAGCTTGTCGTACAGCCGGAAGTAGTTCTGCAGGGTGATGGTCGCCAGGGTCTGGTTCTCCTGCTTGACCTCCACCCCCTCCTTCGCCTCGATGGCCTGGTGCATGCCCTCGTTGTAGCGGCGGCCGTGCAGGATGCGACCGGTGAACTCGTCGACGATCAGGACCTCGCCGCTCTCGTTGACGATGTAGTCCTTGTCGCGCTTGTAGAGCTCCTTGGCCTTGATCGCGTTGTTGAGGTAACCGACCAGCGGCGTGTTGACCGACTCGTACAGGTTGTCGATGCCGAGCCGGTCCTCGACCCGGGCGACGCCGCGCTCGGTGACCGCGACCGTCCGCTTGGCCTCGTCGACCTCGTAGTCGCCCTCGCCGTCCTTGCCCTTCTGGAGCCGGCTCACGATGGCGGCGAACTCGCCGTACCACCGCTGCGAGTGCTCGGCGGGACCGGAGATGATCAGCGGGGTACGCGCCTCGTCGATCAGGATCGAGTCGACCTCGTCCACGATGGCGAAGTGGTGGCCGCGCTGCACCAGCTCGGCCGCCGACCACGCCATGTTGTCGCGCAGGTAGTCGAAGCCGAACTCGTTGTTGGTGCCGTAGGTGATGTCGCACTGGTACGCCGCGCGGTGCTCGGCGGCGGGCCGGTTGGGCAGGATCACGCCCACCGTGAGGCCGAGGAAGACGTGCACCCGGCCGACCCACTCGGCGTCGCGCTGTGCCAGGTAGTCGTTGACCGTGATGATGTGCACGCCCTTGCCGCTCAACGCGTTGAGGTACGCCGGGAACACGCCGGTCAGGGTCTTGCCCTCACCGGTCTTCATCTCCGGGATGTTGCCGAAGTGCAGCGCGGCGCCGCCCATGAGCTGGACGTCGAACGCCCGCTGACCCAGCACCCGCCGGGCACCCTCGCGTGCGGTGGCGAACGCCTCCGGCAGCAGTGAGTCGAGCGACTCGCCGTCGGCGTACCGCTCCTTGTACTGCTGCGTGAGATCCCGCAGCTCGTCGTCGGTCAGATCAACGTAGTCATCCTCGATCGAGTTGACCGCGTCAGCGATCGCCTTGAGCTTGCGCACCATGCGGCCTTCGCCGGCGCGCAGGACCTTTTCCAATATCGACACGGGTCAGCGCTCCCCTAAACAGTCTGCCGAACCATCGTAGGCGTCCGGTCGGGCAAGGCGTGAGCCGAGCCTCCGGTTAACCGTACAAACGACCCGAAACGACCCTGTGGGTTCGCTGATAGCTGAGCCGGGAGCGACTTGGGAACCGAATGGTCGTCGCGCGCGTCGCGGAGCACGGTGGCCGCATGCAGCGGGATCGCGACCGTGGGTAGGCGTCCGCCGCGCACCGCACGATCACCCGTTGGGGGTTCGACGAACTCGGCCCGGCGCGCGTTCAATGGCGCCGGAAGCAGGTTCACCATGGAAGGCTCAGCCTTCGGCCGGCGAACGAGAGCCGGACGGGGCCGATGCTGGGGATGGAGCTTGTGTGATCAGCACCGAGGCGTTGCTCGCGATGGCCGGACGCGCCGGTGATCGGCGCGTGGAGGTGCTGCTCCGCGGCGACGACGCGGCCGGCCAGCGGGCGGCGATGGAGGCCGGCTTCCAGCGCGAGGGCATCCGGCGCGGCGCCCTGGACGGCGCGGACGCCGTGCCTTTCGCGCGGCTGCCCGGCGACCCGCCCGGCCCCGTGCCGCGGCTGCTGCCGGATCTGCCGGGCGGCGAGCTGACCGACGGCGTGGTGACGCTGCGGCCGCTCGGCCCGGCCGACATCGACTTCTACGCCGAGCTGCACACCGACCAGGACGTCATCGACACCAGCGTGCCGCCGGAGCCGAAATCCGCGGAGGAGGTCCGGCTCCGGTGCACGTGGGCGGAGTCGTACTGGCTCGCCGGCACCCGCGCCGACATGGTGGTGTTCGACACGGCGACGGGCGCGCCGACCGGCATCATCGGCCTGTTCTACCAGGAACCGCCGACCGGCCAGGCGATGGTCGGGTACAGCCAGCACCCGGCCTGGCGCGGTCGCGGATACATGACCAGGGCCGTGCAGTTGCTGTCCCTGTGGGTTTACGCCGAGACCGGCATCGCTCGCCTGATCGCCGGCACCAACCCCACCAACACGGGCTCGCAACGAGTGCTCGAGAAGGCCGGCTTCCACCAGGAGGCGTACCTGAGGTCACGCCTCCCGGGGCCGGCGAACACGCGAACCGACGATGTTCAGTACGTCCTCCTGCCGGAGGACGTACTGAATGCGATCAGCCCGTGTGCTCCAGGCTGAGGATGCCGTAGTCGTAGCCGCGGCGCCGATAGACGACGCTGGGCCGGCCGCTGTCCTTGTCCAGGAACAGGTAGAAGTCGTGACCGACGAGCTCCATCTGGAAGAGGGCGTCGTCGACGGTCATCGGGTCCGCGGGGTGCTCCTTCTCGCGGACGATGCGCCACGGCTGGGTCTCGTCGTGTTCGGCGAGGGCTGCCGCCAGGGCCGGTTCCGGCTCACTCGATGGCGGTGTGAAGTCCGGCAGGTCGGTCGGCAGGCCCGCGGTGGCGGCGGCGACCGAGACGGGTGCGTGCCGCCCGCGGTGGACGCGGCGCCGGTCGGCGGCGCGGCGCAATCGACCGTCCAGCTTGTTGTTCGCGGCGTCCAGGGCTGAGTAGACGTCTTTGGCGCAGGCCTCGGCGCGTACCACCGGCCCTCTCGTCATGACCGTGATCTCGACGCGCTGGCACTTCTCGGATTGCCGCGGGTTGCGTTCGTGGAAGAGCTCCACGTCGGCCCGGATCAGCTTCTGGTCGTAGCGTTCGACCTTGCTCAGCTTGTTGGCGACATGTTCCCGATAATGATCAGGAACCTCTACGTTGCGGCCCTTGACGACAATGTCCACTCGTGACCTCCCCCAACGTGATGTTGCAACAGACGCGAAACTCGGGCCCTCCTAGGGCGTCGACGTCTCCCTTCCGATGGCGGTGGGAATAGTGGCGGATACCCTCGTCATCAAGACGCTAACGTGCGGATGCTCGCTAGTCACCCCTCGTTCGGGGAACCATCCCGATGGCGAAAGGACCGGCGGGCAGCGCGTCCGGTGCGCTCCGGTCCGGCCCTGCGCAGGCGCGTCGCGGCCAGCACCGCAGCCGCCGTCACCTGCATGTTCGCCTCCTTCAGCCGGCCCGTCACCGCAGCCAACGTGGCGCCGGTGGTGACGATGTCATCCACCACCACCAGAGTGCTCCTCATCCTCGCCGCGCGCCGCAGAACACGGATCCGCGACCGCCGGATTCGCAGGGAACTCTCAGCGGCGATCCGCCGCCCGTCGGCGTCCAGTGACGCGGAGTCGGGCCGGGGCGCCACCCGGAGCACCGGCCCGACCGCAGCCTCCCAGCCCGCCGCCCGCAGTCGCCGCACCGCGTGTGTGGCCAGCCGGGCCATGTGGTCGCCGTAGCGTTCCCGTCGCGCCTTCGCGGTCGATGGCACGGGCACCACGAGCAACGGCGTCCGCGGCGGTGCGACCTCGGCTATCGCACTGGCCAACAACGCCCCCAGCGGCCGCGCAAGACCATGACGACCCTTCTCCTTGTACGCGAGAAGCACGCCCCGCAACGCACCGGCATACTCCCCGGTGGCCAGGCAGCGCGGCATCCCGGGCGGCGGTGGCGTCGGCGTCGTGAGATGGGCCCGCAACCCTTCCAGCTCCGCCACACAGGCCGCGCAGACGCCGTGACGCATCGGCACCCGCTCCGCGCCGCACCCGGCGCAGGCGCCCGGCAGCACCAGATCAGCGATCTCCGACCACACCGGCGCCGGTTCTCCTCAGGACAGGAAGAACGGCGCGCGGGGGTGCACCCGAGCCGGCGGGTTCGTGACCGGCACGGCCAGGTCGCCCACCCCGATCGCCCGCCGGTCCTCCTCGTCGTACGCGATACCGTTCTGCTCGTAGGCCATCGCGCCCGTGCTCTCCGCGGCGCTCCGGATCGGGCTGTCCGGCAACGACGCCATGTAGGTCACCGGGTACTGCCCCAGGTCGTCCTGCCGCGCAGTCTGAAGGACCCCGTCCACCGATACCTCGTAGGTGGCGACCCGGTTGTCGGTCCGGCGGCCGGCCACCACCAGGGCACTCTCACTGCTCCACTCGACCGCGGTCAGCGACTGCACATCGGTGGTGCGGATGATGTGCGGCGACATGAGCTGCACGCCGTCCTCGCTGCGGCTCAGCGCGGCGATGTAGAGGTTTCCACCGGCGATGACGGCGGCCCGGTGCGCGTCCGGTGCCACGGCCACTGCGGTCACACCGGCCGGTCGTGTGCCCTGCCACTGCACCTCGGTGGCCGGGCGGCCGTCCGGGGTGAAGCTGTAGAGCCGTCCCGCCGCTGTGATCAGCCCGGTCGTTCCGTTGTCGGCGCCCTCCGCCGACTTGGCCCAGACCGGCCGGCCGATCGGCGCCGGCAGGCGGACCCCGCTCAACGTGGCGAACTCGCCGGCAGCGGCCGTACCGACCCGCAGCGACTGAACCCCGTTCGAGTTCTCGACGACCAGCGCCGCGAAACCTCGCGCACCGGAGACCGCCATCGCCGCCATCCGGACGTTCTTGTTGTCCTGCGGCCGCACCAGCGGCACCGGGCTCCCGGAGTCGTACGAGTTGCTCAGCCGCCGGATCTGCCCGTCGTAGACCACGAACCGCTCGGGCTGGCCGGCCGGCCGGTACGCCGGGTTGGCGACGTAGTAACCGGTGCCGCTGTATTTCTCGTCCCAGGAGTGCTCGATGATCAGCTGGAGGGTCACCGGCACCTGGGGCCGCAGCGACCAGCGCAGTTGTTTCTGCAGCCGGTCGAGGCCGACCGCCGGGTCCTCCGGCGGGACCGCCTGCCCGCTGAGCTGGATCTGCAGCGTGTCATTGCTGATCGCGGGCACGTTGCCGATCAGCTTGGTGCCCTCGGGCAGCGCCTCGGCGACGCCGGTCAGCCAGGGCGCCGGCCCGCTGGTCAGCCAGTCGAGGATCTGGGTGGGCACCTGCTCGGACGGCACGTCCCTCTCCAGGTACCGCACGTCGGGGATGAGGCCGGACTTGTCCTGGTCCCAGAAGTAGATCGTGCGGGGCTCGTAATAGGCCCGGAGCGCCTCGTCGGTGAGCAGCAGAACCGGTGGCGCCTTGAGGATGAAGAGCCCGCTCGGCTGCGTCAGGGAGCCGACCTCGAACTTCAGCTCGGTGACCCTCGGGTCCGAGGACGGCTCGAGAATCCCTTTCTGTCGCAGGTTCCCCACCTCACGCACCTTGACGGTGACCGTGGCGATGCTCGGATTGACCAGCGGGTCCTCGGCGAGCCGGACGACCCGCACCAGGTCCGTCGCCGGCTTGAACTTGGCCGCCGCCTCGGGGGCCATGAACTCCTTGACCCGGCCGACCGCGCCCTCGAAGTCGCCGGCGGCCGCGGCCAGGTAATTTCGCACGAACTCGCTGGTGATGTTGGTGTCCTCACGCTTTTTCTGCGGAGAGGTCTCGTCGGCCCCCGCGGTGATGCCGCCGGACGGACCGGGACGCAGCGTGCGGACGTCGGTGTCGTCGGGAATCCCGCACCCGCCGGCCAGCAGGGTCAGCAGAAGGGCGGCGACGGCCACGGCGCGCTTCACAGGGCCACCTCTTTCGGCTCGGTCCGCAGCCCGGTCACGGGTGTTGGTGCGGCGGCAGAGGGCCGGTCGCGAGGGATCAACGGCAGCGGGGCGGCCACCAGGCGGTCGCCGGCCCGGACCGGCAGGGTCAGCCGGAACTGCGCGCCCTCGCCCGGCGCGCCCCAGGCCTCGAGCCAGCCGCCGTGCAGCCGCGCGTCCTCGACGCTGATCGACAGGCCCAGGCCGGTGCCGCCGGTCTGCCGCGCGCGGGACGGGTCCGCGCGCCAGAACCGGTTGAACACGAGGCGCTCCTCGCCCGGCTTGAGGCCGATGCCGTGGTCGCGCACGGTGATGGCCACCGCGGCGTCATCGGTCGCCATGGTGACCTCGACCGGCCGGCCCTCGCCGTGCTCGACGGCATTGCCGACCAGGTTGCGCAGCACCCGCTCGACCCGCCGGGGGTCGACCTCGGCGATCACGGGCGCCTCGGGCAGGCGCAGCTCGATGGTCACGCCGACCCGCTCGGCCAGCCCCGCCAGCCGGTCGGCGACGCGTTCGACGATCGGGGTCAGATCGGTGTGCTCGGAGTCGAGCGCGGCGAAGCCGGCGTCGAATCGGCTGATCTCGAGCAGGTCGGTGAGCAGGCTCTCGAAGCGATCGAGCTCGGCCTGCAGCAGCTCGGCGCTGCGGGCCACCGCCGGGTCGAAGTCGTCGCGCTCGGCGAAGATCAGGTCGGCCGCCATGCGCACGGTGGTCAGCGGCGTGCGGAGCTCGTGCGAGACGTCGGAGGTGAACCGGCGCTGGAGGCGGGACATCTCCTCGAGGCGGACGATCTGCCGCTGCAGGTTGGCCGCCATCTGATTGAAGGACGCGGCGAGCAGGGCCAGGTCGTCCTCGCCGCCCACCTTCATCCGCTGGTCGAGCAGGCCCGCCGACAGCCGCTGGGCGGTGCGGGCGGCGGCCCGGACCGGGCTGACCACCATGCGGGTGACCAGCGCCGCGACCACGCCGAGCAGGATCACCAGCGCGAAGCCGGTGGCCAGCACGGTCGCCCGGATCTGGTTCGCGGCACGGTCCTCGGTGGTGAGGGGCACCGCGTAGTAGAGCTCGAGGTGACCGAACTTGGTCGGCACGGGTGTCCCGTACACCAGATATTTGGTCGTCACGCCGTCGATCTCCGCCGTGCGGATCTGCTGCGCCTCCAAGGTCTGGCGACCCACCTTGTCGACCATCTGATCGGTGATCAGCTGCGACGTGTCGGCCGGGATCGAGGTGACCGGGCGGATCGCCGGGAACCGCTCGGACCGGATGGCCACGATGGCGCCGCTGCCGGTGGTGTCGCCGTCGGAGAGCAGAGTGATCGTGCTGCCCAGCGAGAGCGCCAGCTTGGGCTCGGCCGGCGAGCGGTGGATGCTCAGCTGCGACTGCGCCCGCGCCGCCTTGTTGCGCCCCTGGGCGAAGACGTCGTCCTGGGCCCGGTCGAGCAGGATGTCGGCGCTGCGGAAGGCCACGAACCACCCGAACGCGGCGACCAGCACGCTGGAGGCGACCAGGGTGATCGCCACGACCCGCAGCTGCAGCGACCGCCGCCAGGCACGCCGGGCCGGCGCGGTGACCACCCGGCCGCGGCGCAGGAACGCACGCCAATAACGCCGCACGACCCGGAGGGGCCGGCGGACGGACATGGGCAACCAGGCCGGAGCGCGCATCGTGGTGAAGATTAGCGCTCGGCGCCGACAATCAGCGCGAGCCTGTGGACAACCCTCAGCCTGTACCCGCCTTGTAGCCCACCCCGCGCACGGTGAGGATGATCTCCGGCCGTTCCGGATCGGGCTCGATCTTGGCGCGCAGTCGCTGGACGTGCACGTTCACCAGCCGGGTGTCGGCCGCGTGGCGATAGCCCCAGACCTGCTCCAGCAGCACCTCGCGGGTGAACACCTGGCGCGGCTTGCGGGCCAGCGCGACCAGCAGGTCGAACTCGAGCGGGGTCAGCTTGACCTCTTCGCTGTCGCGCGACACGGTGTGCGCCGGCACGTCGATGGTGATCTGGTTGCCGGGCGGCCCGATGGTCAGCATCTCGGGCGCCGCGTCCTCGCCGCGCCGCAGCCGGGCCCGCATGCGGGCGACCAGTTCCTTGGGTTTGAACGGCTTGACCACGTAGTCGTCCGCGCCGGACTCCAGGCCCAGCACCACGTCGACGGTGTCGCTCTTGGCGGTCAGCATGACGATCGGAATGCCCGACTCGGTGCGGATCGCCCGGGCTACGTCGATGCCGCTCAGGCCCGGCAGCATCAGGTCGAGCAGGACGATGTCCGGCCTGCTCTCGCGGAACGCGGCGGGCGGGGGCACGCCGGCGGCCCCGAAAGACGGCCGGACTACCTCGCTGGGCAGGGCGATGCCGAGCCTCTCCGCGTGCGCGGGATCGGCATCGACAACGAGTAACCGGGGTGTCA
>NZ_JBFAZH010000166.1:0-9887 GCF_040681735.1 Actinoplanes sp. NPDC051633
GTCGTGTCGCGCGCTCCGGGCATGAGTGCGGCGAGCCCCACGACGGCGATCGGATCCATGTCTCTCCTCAGGCCAGCAGACGTGGACGCGGGGCGAAGGCCGACCCGGGCACCGGGACGCCGTAGGACCGCAGCTGGTGGGCGCGGGTCACCATGGCCGCGCCTTCGAGCAGGTTGAGGGCGATCTGTACGACCGTGCGCCGTGCGGGCTGGGCGAGCGGGCTGCCCGCCGTCCACCGGTTGAACGCGCCGATCGCCGGACCGCACCAGATCTGGTAGTCCGTCAGCCGGTCCGGCTCCCCCGTGATCGCCCACCGGCTCGACAACCCCAGGTAGGAGCGGAAGACCAGGGCCATCCGATGACGGGGATCCCGTTCGGCCCGGTCGGCCTCGCGCGGGTCACGGCCGAGCCAGAACCGGCGGGTCTGCTCCCAGCAGTCGGCGAAGGTGCTGCGCAGGACGTCCTTCTCGAGTCGCTCGCGCGTCGCGTCGGGGACGTCCTCCAGCGACCGGTGGGCCAGGTAGGTCTCGTAGAGCTGACCCGCACGGGCCGCGAACAGGGTGCCACGCCGCAGCACCTGCACCTTGATGCCGTACTCGAACATGTCGGCCGCGGGCGCCATCGCGACGTCGGCCAGATCCGCCTGCGCGAGCAGGCCTTTCGCCGCGTCCGACAGCCCGGCCTCGCGGGAGAGCTGGTTGATGGTGCCGGTCACGACGTACGCGGCCCCGGCGGCGAACGCGGCCGCGACCCCGGCCGGGTCGCCCAGGCCACCGGCGGCCCCGACCCGGATCGGCCGGGAGTACCCGTACCGGAGGGTCAGCTCGTCCCGCAGCGCCCTGATCACCGGGAGCACGACGGCGAGCGGACGGTTGTCGGTGTGGCCGCCGCTGTCCGCCTCCACGGTCACGTCCTCGGCGAGCGGCACGCGCGCCGCCAGGCCGGCCTCGTCCCGCGTGATCTGCCCGCGCTCGACGAGCCGGCGCAGGATCTCGGGCGGCGCCGGGGACAGGAACCTCGCGGCGACCTCGGGGCGGGAGACCTTGGCGAACAGCTGCCGGGCGCGCGCGACCCCGCCGTCGACGCGGGAGTCCGCGCGCAGCCCGGCGACCGCGCACCGGACGACAGCCGCGGTCGGCTCCATGTAGGCGGACGCCGACACCTTGGGCACCTCGGCGCGTACGAGCAGGTCGACCAGGCGTTCCTCGTGCCCGGGTTCGGCCGGCGAGTGGATGAGATTGACTCCCCAGTTGTCCCGATCGGGCAGGCTGCGGCGCAGTTCATCCACGGCGCGCTCGACGGCCGGCAACGCGAGCCCGGCGGCTCCGAAGAATCCGAGCATCTGCGCGCGGGCCATCGCCACCACCGAGGCGACGGTCGCGACGCCGTTGGCCATCTCCCCGGCCACGTACGGAAAACGCACGCCGTGGCTCTGGTTGAACGACCTGTCGCCGAGCCACTCGGGGTAGAGCGGGGGCAGCGCACCGATCAGCTCGTACCCCGGGTCCGTGCCGGCCGGTGCGATCAGTCGCCCGCCGAGTCCGAGTCCGGGCTCGCGGCCCGGCCGATCCCGGACAATGTGGACCGGCTCGCGGAACCGCCGGACACACTCGAGAATGTCCGGACGCTCCCCCGGTATCCAGCGCAACGCGGGCGTCGGTGCGACGCTCGCGGCACGAACCGGGACAGACGCGTCCACCACTACACTTTCCCCCCGTAGGCCTGCTCCGGGCATTGTCGATGCTATACAGATCGAGCCACTCCCATCCCTCCCCGGAGTCACTGATGACCGCGAGCCTGCTCACCACAATGGTCGAGCGCCTCGACGTCGCTCCCCGGGCGTCCCTCTACACGTTCCTCGATCGACACGGGAAGGAGATCGACTCGGCCGACTGCGGGGAGATCGTGAGGCGTGCGGCCGGGACCGCCGATCTCCTCCGGACGGCCGGGGTGGGGCCCGGCGATCGCGTACTCCTGGTCTTCCCGCCTGATGGCCTGGAGTTCGTCGCAAGCTTCTTCGGCTGCATGCTGCTCGGCGCGATCGCGGTTCCGGTGGTCAGCCCCGATCCGAGACATCTCGATCGGGAGCTGCCGAAGCTTCGTCACGTCGTCGAGGACAGCGGCGCGCGGGTCGCGCTCACCCATGCGAAATACCGCGCGCTCGCGACCCTCGCGTCCGTGACGAGCCGCCTGCGCGGCCGCGAGAAGTCGAGCTGGCCGGCGCTCTCGTGGCTTCTGTCGAATCGGATCAAGCGCGCGGAGCCGGGAGAGGCCGCGGCCGCCCTCGCCGATGCGGCGAGCCGGTTCGGCCCGGACGACATCGTGTACCTGCAGTACACCTCGGGTTCGACGTCGGCGCCCAAGGGCGTGATCGTCCGCCATCGGAATCTCTCGCACAACCTCGAGCTGATCGCGCGCAACACCCGTGTCGACGGCGCGTCGGTGCTGGTCGGCTGGGTGCCGCTGTTCCACGACATGGGGCTCGCCGGCGGGATCCTCAACGCGATGTACAGCGGCGCGCGCTGCATCGCCTTCTCCCCGATGACCTTCCTCGCCGCGCCGCGCCTCTGGCTGGAGGCGATCGACCGCTATCGCGGCACGCACATCGCCGGGCCGAACTTCGGCTACGACTACGTGCTGCGCGGCCTCCGCGGCGGCGAGGCGTTCGATCTCTCGTCGCTGCGGGCAACGCTGCAGGGCGGTGAGCCGATGCTCCCGGCGACGATGGACCGCGTCGAGGCCGGGCTCACGCGAATGGGCTTCGACCCGGCGTCGTTCTGCAACGTCTACGGCATGGCGGAGGCCGTCCTGTTCGTGTGCGGCCAGGTCGACGGCGGGCCGACGCTGCTCCGCGGGGACCGGGCCGTGCTGGATGGCGACGGCAGGATCGTCCCCCCGGGACCGGGCGCACCCGTGGTGACTCTCGTGGGCAGCGGTGTCCCCGACGCGGAGCTGGGCGTATCGGTGATCGCCGTGGACCCCGACACGCGACGGCCGCGGCCGGCCGGCGCCGTCGGCGAGCTCTGGGTCGCGAGCCCGAGTGTGTCGACCGGCTACTGGGGACGGACCGATGAGGAGAACGCGGCCGTCTTCGCCGCGCGCCCGGCCACCGACGACGGGCGGCGTTACCTGCGCACCGGTGACCTCGGGGTCATCGGCGACGACGGTGAGGTGTTCATCTGCGGGCGCCTCAAGGACCTGATCATCATCGGCGGTCGCAACATCCACCCCCAGGACCTGGAGGCCGCAGTGGTGGCGGCGGATCCGATCCTGCGGCCGGGCAACGCGGTCGCCTTCGGCGTGCGGGTGGACGGTGCCGAACGGGTCGTGGTGGCCGCTGAGCTGCGTAAGAAGGTCCTCGAGAGCAGGGAACCCGTCCCGGTTGATCGGGCGGTGTCGGCGATCCGCGCCGCGGTAGCCGCCCACTGCGGCGTGCAGTGTCACGAGGTCCTGCTGGTGAAGCCGGACAGCCTCCCCAAGACGACCAGCGGGAAGCTGCAGCGCGGGGAATGCAGACAGCGATGGACGACCGGCGCGCTGCTCTCGTCGGCGCTCACCGGACAACACCGGCCGGGGACCCCTTCGACGATCGAGAAGATCGACGACGCGGGGTACGTTCTGCGGCTGCTGCAAACCGAGGTGGCCGCCGTGGTGCAGTCGGCCGGTGCGGACGACGTGCCGGTGGACCTGCCACTGCGCGATCTCGGCTTCGACTCGCTCGGCTTGATGGATCTGGCCAAGCGCATCGAGGACCGGACCGGAGCGCGCGTGTCACCGGCGAGCGTCGACGGCGAGACGACCCTGCGGGCGATCGCGACCTCGGTCGTGCGGCAGTTCGCCGGCGCACCCTCCGAGCCGGACGAAGCGACCGCGCCGGACACGGCCGACGTCCCGTTCAGCGCCGCGCAGACCGCTGCCCTGCACCGGGGGCAATGGAACTGGTGGAACCGCGCCGTCATGCTGGAGGTCCACCGGCGGCTCACGCCGGAAGACCTTCGCCGCGCCGCGTACGCGCTGGTCACCCGGCACGAGGCGCTGCGGCTCCGGATCCGCCGGGCCGACGGAGGCTTCATCCAGCGCTACGGCGCCATCGAGGACAGCTTCGCCGTCGAGTCGGTCACGGTGCACGAGGCCGCCCTCGTACCTCTGCTCAATGAACAGCATCGCCGCCTCGACCTCGAGAACGGCCCGGTGATGCGCCTCCTCCTGGTCGAGGTCGGCGCGGAGCAACGCCTCTTTCTCACCGTCAACCACCTCGTGATGGACGGCGTCACGCTGGGCATCCTCGTCGACGACCTGGACCGCCTCTGCGGGCAGCCCGCCGCACTGCCGCGGGCGTCGGCGCGCTTCGAGGACTTCTCCCGGTGGATGAACGACTTCGCGCGCGGGGATGCGAACGCCGATCGGGATTTCTGGTACGAGCAGCTCGACGTCCCGCCCCCGGCCGCCTACGACTCCCGGGTTCATCCGGGCATCACGATGAAGGATCTGGCGTTCGCCCGCCAGCACCTCAGCCCCGACGAGACGCGCGCGCTGCGAAACGTGCGGATAGGCGGCCCGGACGGCCGGCGCGCGCCGATCGCGACGACGCTGCTCGCGGCGCTGCTGCGGACCGCCCAACGCCGGTGGAGTTGCGGTCGTCTCGTCATCGAGCTGTCCAGCTCGGGGAGGCAGACGGCGGTGCACGGTCTCGACCTGTCGCGGACGGCCGGCGACCTGCCCTGCAGCTTCCCGCTCGCCTTCGACGACAGCGCCGCCCAGAGCCGGGCGGAGACGTTGACCGCCGTGGCCGAGCGGCTCGCCCGCGTCCCCTCCGCGGGCCTGTCGTTCGACGCGCTCAAGTACCTGGGCGACGATCCGGGTGTGCGGAACCGCATCCTGGACGCACCGGCTCCGACGCTGTGGTTCAACTTCCAGGGGGAGGTGCCGGCGCGGAGCGGCAGCGGCCTCTTCTCGCTGCGTGAGTCTCCGCTCGGCGACATGTGGGATCCGGAGGGCGGCCTGCGTCAGCCGCCGATCTACCTCGAGTGCTCGATCGCCGGGGGGACCACACGCATCGTCTGGGAGTACGCGGCGCAGCACCTGAACTGGTCGGGCGCGGAGATCGACGAGTGGACGACCACGTTCGCGGACGAGCTCGCCGGCCTGCGCCTTGGCCGGTGAGAGGAAGCGGTCGGCGCTGCTGATCGCCGCGGTCGGGCTGCCGGCGTTCATGGTCCAGCTCGACAACCTCGTCGTCACGACGGCGATGCCGGCGATCAGGTCCGCGCTCGACGCCTCGGTCAGCGACCTGCAGTGGATCGCCGACGCCTACACGCTCCCGTTCGCGGCGCTGCTGCTGCCCGCGGCCGCGCTGGGCGACCGGTTCGGCCGGCGGGCGGTCTTCCTGGCCGGCATCGCCACGTTCATCGCCGCCTCGGCCGCCTGCGCCCTGGCCACGACGGCCGGAGCCCTGATGGCGGCGCGGGCCGTGCAGGGGGCGGGCGGCGCCGTCGTGGTGACGTTGTCACTCATGGTGCTGGTGACGTCCGTGCCGCCCGGGCAGCGCGGGGTGGCGATCGGCGTCCTGAGTGCGTTCAACGGCCTCGGCATCGCGATCGGACCCGTACTCGGCGGGGTCGTCGTGCAGAGCCTGCACTGGACCTGGATCTTCTGGCTCAACGTGCCGGTGGGCCTGGTGGCGATGGTCCTCGCCGGTGTGCTGCTGGCCGAATCGCACGGGCCGCCGGTCCGCCTCGACCCGGGCGGCATGCTCCTGCTCTCCGCGGCGATCTTCGCGTTGGTCTGGGGTGTGGTGCAGGCGCCGATCCACGGCTGGACCTCCGGCCGGGTGCTGAGCGCCATCGGTGGTGGTGCGGTGCTGGCCGCCCTGTTCACTGCGTGGGAGCTGCGCGCCCGGTCCCCGATGTTGTCGGTCCGGCTGTTCCGGTCCAGCGCGTTCAGCCTGGTCAACTCGCTCGCGTTCACGTTCAACGTCGGCGTGTTCGGTAGCATCTTCCTGCTCGCCCAGTTCTTCCAGGTCGTCCAGGGCCACGGCCCGTTGCAGGCGGGCCTGCGGACCCTCCCCTGCTCCCTGGCTCCCCTGATCGCCGGGCCGGCGGCCGGGCTGCTGGTGAATCGGTGGGGCGCAGTCCGGCTGATCCTGGCCGGTCAGGCGATGGTCGTCGTCGCGTGCTGCTGGATGGCCGCGGTCTTCTCCACCGACGTCGCGTACTCAGTGCTCGCCGGGCCGTTCCTGCTGGCGGGGATCGGGCTGGGCGTGAGTTACCCGCCGATCAGCACGCTGGCGATCGACGCCGCACCACCCGACGCGGAGGGCATGGCGATCGGCACCAACAGCATGGTCCGCGAGCTGGGGGTGGCCGTCGGCGTGGCGGTCCTGGTCTCGATCTTCGCCTCGACCGGCGCCTACACGCGGGCCGAGTTCGTCGACGGCCTGACCCCGGCCCTGTTCACCGCGGCCGCGATCGTGTCGGTCGGCCTGGCCCTGGCCGCGTTCCTCCCCCGATCGCGAGTCAGCGTGTCTTGATTCCGAGCCCTCCGTACTGCGGCATCTCCCGATCCAGGTATTGGGTCAGTGAGTCCGGACGCCACTGGGGCAGTGGCACGACACCCGGCGCAATGAGGTCCAACCCATCGAGGAAGCGGGCCAGGTCATCGGGCGCGCGCAGCGTGATGGGCGTGGCGCCACTCTCGTTCCAAAGGCGTGCCGCTTCATCCATCTCCGGGCTGGGAACGCTGCTGGCAACCCCCACGTAACTCCCCACCGGCAATGCATTCCGCAACTGCTCCACAATCGCGTACACACCCTCGTCATCGCGCACGAACTCCAGCACGCCCAGCAAGGTGACCGCGACCGGCTGGTCGAAGTCCAGAATCTGCCGTGCCGGCGTCAGAATGGCCTCCGGCTCACGAAGATCAGCGTCGATGTACTGGGTCAGCCCCTCTGGCGTGCCGACCAACAACGCCCGGGCGTGAGCCAGCACCAGCGGGTCATTGTCCACATAAACGACACGACAATCGGGTGACACACCCTGCGCGACCTCATGTGTGTTGGCGGCCATCGGGATCCCGGTTCCGATGTCCAGGAACTGCCTGATACCCGCCTCGCCGGCCAGAAACTTGACCATCCTGCCCAGGAACTGCCGCTCGGCCCGCATCACAATGGGCAGAACAGGCGAAATCTTGGCAACCTGGTCGGCAACCGCTCGATCCGCGGCGAAGTTGTCCTTACCTCCGAGCCAATAGTCCTCAACACGAGCAGGGTGGGGAACACCCGAATCGAATCGCGCCGTCGAACTCGGACTCGAACCGTCAATCGCCTCAGACACAAGATCACCCCTCGTCAAGTTGCACAGACTACGCCGGCGAGGCGCTCCGATATAGACGCACAAGCCTCGCCGGAGCGTCCTGCGAACCCTATCCTCGCGCGGCAGCCTGCGGGCATCACCCTCGGCCTCACGATCTTGTGATGGGCGTGGACGGCATCATCACGAACTACCCGAATCGGGTGGGCGCCATCATGGCCGAACGCGGCCCGCGGCTCCGCCGGTCAAATCAGCCGCACTCGGGACGCGGCAGGACACCGCTCCCATGACCGCGGGACCCCCGAGAGACCAACGTGGGGTCAGCGGCGACCGACGCCGCAGTAGGCGAGGAGTGCACCATGAAGATTCTGGACAGGTACGGGGCGCTGACCGGGGCGGCGTACGTTGTGTTGATCATGGCCGGCAGCAGCATGAGCACCGACGCCGGCCCACCACGGAACGGCTCCCTCGGCCAGCAAGACATCGACCACCTGCATTGGCTTGCCAGTAGCACGTCGGGTCAGGTCGGAGTGGTGCTGGAGCTGCTCGGCTTCGCCGCGTGGATGCTGTTCATCGGCTATCTGTGCAGCCGGGTGCGGGCCGGCGGCTGGCTCGCCACGGCGGCACTGACGGGAGGCATCGTCTCGGTCGCGGTGAAGGTGACGTCCGCTGCGCCGATACTCACCGCATATCTCCTACGGGACGAGCTCACCCCCCAGACCGCACGGCTCCTCACCGCCATGAACGGACTCGCGTTCGGAGTTGACTGGTTGCCCGTCGGGTTGTTCGTCGCATGTGCATCGGCGGCGGCGCTGGCGACCCGTACCCTGAGCCGGGTCCTCGGCTGGGGTGGTGTGGTCGTGGGTACCGTGACCGTCATCAGCACGGCGGTCACGGGCGTGCACCTGGATGCCGGCAACCCCCTGCCGTTCCTCGCCTGCCTGCTGTGGATCCTGGTGATCAGCGTCCGGCTGGCGATCCACCGGGTCCCGAGGGTGGCGCCCCCGGCGACACCGATTCCGACGCCGGTCGCGACCTGACTACTTTGCGTCTTCGCCGCAGCCTTCCGCGCCGGCCCGGGACCCGTCACCATGACGCTGTGGACGCCGTGACGGAATCCCGGGCCGGCTGGGCCGCGGCCGGCCTGTCGGCGGGCATCGTCGGGTTCTGGCTGATCCTCGGCGGGCTCGGCGATCTGAGCACGCAGGAGGACTTCGTCGGCAACGTGTATCCCAACATCGTGTTCGGGTTGGCGTTCCCGCTGGCCGGCGCCCTGATCCTGGCTCGGTTGCCCGGCCACCGCCTCGGCCGGCTGTACTGCCTGTGCGGTCTGGCGGCCGCGCTCACCCTCGCGACCCACTCGTACGCCCAACGCGGCCTGGTCGACCGGCCGGGGTCGCTGCCCGGAGCGCTCGGCGCGGGATGGGTGTCGTCGTGGGTCTGGGTGTGCGGCCTGATTCCGCTGCTGACGTTCGGGGTGCTGTGGTTCCCGGACGGCCGGTTGCCGTCGCGGCGCTGGTGGCCGGTGCAGACGCTGGCGGGGCTGGTGCTCGGCGCGGCCGTGTTGTCGGCCGCGCTGCGTCCCGGCCCGTTGGAGAACCATCCGGTCCGCGACAACCCGCTCGGTCTGCCGCTACTCCGTTCGTCGTTCGACGCTGTCGGGACGGCCGTACAGCCGCTGTTCCTCGTCGCCGTGATCGGCGGCTTCGCGTCGCTGGCTGTGCGCTACCGGCGCGGGTCGTCCGGCGAACGCGACCAGCTGCGCTGGCTGCTGATCGCCGTGGGACTCCTGCTTGTCTCCTACGCCCTCGTGAGCCGCCCGGCCGTGGCGGTCGCCGGGAGCTTTCTCGCACTGGTCGCGCTCCCGCTGCTGCCGCTGTCAGTCGGTGCGGCGGTGCTGCGGCGGCGGCTGGACGGCGTCGCCGTCGCGATACGCCGGTCGCTGATCTACGGCTGGCTGCTGGCCGCGGGACTCGCCGGATACGCCGCTGTGGTGCTCGTCTTCGACGCCGTGTTGCGCGGTCGCGCTCAGCCGTTGGTGACCCTCGCCGCGGCCGGCGCCGTCGCCGTGCTCTACCAACCGCTGCGGCTGCGTCTGGAGAAGTCGGTGGACCGGATGCTGTACGGCGACCGCGGCGACCCTTATGCCGTGCTGACCCGCCTGGGTCGCCGGTTGCAGGCGGCCGGCTCGGCCGAGCAGACCCTGCCCGAGACCGTGGAGACCATCGCCACGGCGCTGCGGCTGCCTTATGTCGCGGTGGAGCTGCTCGGTGACACACCGGCGCGACCCACCGCAGCTCACGGCACCTCGAATCATCCCGAGCCCGTAGTCATCACGCTCCGCCACGGCGGTGAGGCGGTCGGCCGACTGGTGGTCGCCCCCCGCGACGCCCGCGACGATCTCTCGACGGCCGAACGCCGGCTGCTGGACGACCTCGCCGGTCATGTGGCCGTGGCCGCCCATACCGTCCTGCTCGACCGTGCCCTGCGACGGTCGCGGGAGCGGCTGGTCGTGGGCCGCGAGGAAGAGCGGCGGCGGCTGCGCCGCGACCTGCACGACGGACTCGGCCCGACCCTGGC
>NZ_JBFAZH010000167.1:0-9859 GCF_040681735.1 Actinoplanes sp. NPDC051633
GCACGTGCCGCTCGCCGGTCTCGGGAGTGCCCTCGGCGAGCATGCGGGCGAGCTGGCCGCCGACCGTCTCGGAGAGCCACTCCACGCCGACGCCGATCGCGGCCGCGTCACCGAGCAGCACGAGCCGGAGCTTGGGCGCGTGGGTGGGGCCCATCGACGTGCGCAGGGCGAGGCCCATCGTCGGTTTGGCGTAGCGCCGCCCACGTGCCGCGATCGCCTCACCGGCGAGCAGCGCGACACCGCCCACCGCGCCCGCGAGCAGTGAGGTGGCCGCGGCCTTGCCCACTCGAGAAGTCCAGCCGGTCATCTGCCGCCTCCCTCCGGACTCCAGCCTACGGCCGAGTCGGACGACCGGCCGCTCGGAACGCTCTCTTGCGAGGGAGCGGGCGCCGGCTTCTGCCCGAACCAGAACCGCTGCTCACCGAACCACGGATGCCGCCGCAACTGCGCCCACAGGCCGGCCGGGCCGCGGGCGCGACCGCCGACCTCGGTGGGGCTGACCTCGGTGCCGACCGACCGGACCGCCTCCTGCGCGGCCTCCTCCAGGCTGCGGACGCCCTCCACTCCGGTGGGTGTGGAGCGGTCGTCCTCGCCGAGCACGGCCATCAGCGTCGGCATCATCACCGCGGCGGCCCGGGCGTAGCCCTCCACCGACGGGTGGAAGCGGTCGGCGCCGAACATCCGCGTCGGGTCGGCCTCGAACTGGCGGCCCAGCAGGTCGCCGATCGACACCGTGCTGCCGCCCGCGGCGACCACGGCCACCGTCTGCAGGGCCGCGAGCTGCCGGCTCCAGCGGCGGGCCAGCCAGCGCAGCGGCCGCTTGATCGGCTGGATGGCGCCGATGTCGGGACAGGTGCCGACCACCACCTTGCATCCGGCCTCACGCAGCCGGCGGACCGCGTCGCCGAGGTGCTTGGCGGCCGCGGCGAAGCCCGACGCGTGCGTGACGTCATTGCCGCCGATCATGATGAGCGCGATCTCCGGCTCGTACTCCAGCGCGGCGTCCACCTGGTAGGGCAAGCCGGCCGACATGGCGCCGACGACCGCGACCCGGTGCAGGCGGACCGGGCGGCGCAGGCGGCGGGACACGCCGGTGGCGAAGAGCGCGCCGGGCGTTTCGCGGGGCCGGTGCACGCCGTAACCGGCGGCCGTCGAGTCGCCGAGGATGACCATGCTGAGCGGCTTGCCGCGGAACTTCCCCCCATACAGACCGTCACCACGCGGCGGCGGGGCCTGGGCCATGGGAATCACGCGCCGGGCGTCGGCCGCCTGGCGCAACACGACGAGGACCGACAACCCGGCAGCACCGACGACGCCGCCGGCCGCCCAGCCGACGCCGGCCCAGACGCGCCGCCCCCCGATGATCCCTTCCACGACTTCCAAGTTAACCCTCCAGTACGACACTTCGTGGCCTTCGAGAGGCGACTCTGGCGTCGGCGCGTCACACTTGTCCCATTGGAAAGGGGTCCGACATGGCCAAGACGCTCAAGCGCACCGCGGCGTTCACCGCGCTCGGCCGCGCGCTGATGCGTGGTTCCCGCGGGGGTCCCTCGCTGGGCAAACGTCTCTCCGCCCTGCCGCGCATGCTCAAGGCGACCGCCAAGGGCGAATACGACGGGGGCATGCGGGTCGCGCTGATGGCAGCGGCGACCGCCTATGTCGTAAGTCCGATAGACGTGATCCCCGAGGCCTTCCTGCTGGTCGCGGGCCTGGCCGACGACGCCGTGATGATCACCTGGCTGGCCGGCACGGTGCTGGCCGAGACCGAGCGCTTCCTGGAGTGGGAGCGGGAGCGTGATCGGGTCGTCGTAGTCTGAGGTGTGCGCTATTACGACAACGTCGTCGAACTCATCGGGAACACGCCTCTGGTCCGCCTGCGGAGCGTGACCGCCGGCATCGAGGCCACCGTGCTGGCCAAGGTCGAGTACTTCAATCCGGGCGGCTCGGTCAAGGACCGGATCGCGCTGCGGATGGTGGAGGACGCCGAGAAGGCGGGCCTGCTCGCCGCCGGTGGCACCATCGTCGAGCCGACCAGCGGCAACACCGGCGTGGGCCTGGCCCTGGTGGCGCAGCTGCGCGGCTACCGGTGCATCTTCGTCTGCCCCGACAAGGTCAGCGAGGACAAGCAGAACGTGATGCGGGCCTACGGTGCCGAGGTCGTGGTGTGCCCGACCGCGGTGGCGCCCGAGGACCCGAGGTCCTACTACAACGTGTCCGACAGGCTGGCCCGGGAGATCCCCGGCGCGTGGAAGCCCGACCAGTACAGCAACAAGGCCAACCCCCGCTCGCACTACGAGGAGACCGGGCCGGAGGTCTGGACGCAGACCGGCGGCCGGATCACGCACTTCGTGGCCGGGGTCGGCACCGGCGGCACGATCTCCGGTGTCGGGCGCTACCTCAAGGAGCAGGGACCGGTCCGGATCGTGGGTGCCGACCCCGAGGGCTCGGTCTACTCCGGCGGCAGCGGCCGGCCGTACCTGGTGGAGGGGGTCGGCGAGGACTTCTGGCCGGCCACGTACGACCGTGACGTCTGCGACGAGATCGTCGAGGTGTCCGACTCGGACTCCTTCGAGATGACCCGCCGCCTGGCCCGCGAGGAGGGCCTGCTGGTCGGCGGCTCGTGCGGCATGGCGGTGGTCGCGGCGCTCGAGGTGGCCCGTCGCGCCGGTCCGGAGGACGTGGTCGTGGTGCTGTTGCCCGACGGCGGCCGCGGTTACCTGTCCAAGATCTTCAACGACCGCTGGATGGCCCGGTACGGCTTCCTGCACACCACCGACGGCGCACCGACCGTGGCCACGATGCTGGCCAAGAAGGACGGCAGCATGCCGCCGCTGATCCACGTGCACCCGACCGAGACGGTCCGCGACGCGATCGACTACATGCGGGAGTACGGCGTCAGCCAGCTCCCGGTGCTGAAGGCCGAGCCGCCCGTGGTGACCGGCGAGGTGGCCGGCTCGATCGCGGAGAAGGCGCTGCTCGACGCGCTGTTCTCCGGCCACGCCCACCTGCACGACACGATCGAGCGGCACATGGGCGAGCCCTTGCCGATGATCGGTGGCGGGCAGCCGGTGTCCGAGGCGGTGGCGCTGCTCGAACACGCCGACGCCGCGATGGTGCTGGTCGACGGCAAGCCCGCCGGCGTGCTGACCAGGCAGGACCTCCTGGCGCACGTCAGTTAGCACGCCAGTTAGCTCAGTTCGGCGGGCACCGTGATGACGTCGACCAGGGCGTTGCGGCGCAGCAGGGTGATCGGCATTTTCGTGCCGATCGCCGGCCCCAGCATGAGCCGCTGCAACGCCTGCACGGTCTCCAGCGGCTTGCCGCCGGCGGTGAGCAGGATGTCGCCCAGGTAGATCCCGGCCAGCCCGGCCGGGCTGCCCGGCACCACCTCGACGACGCGGAGCCCCTGCCGCCCGCCGGTCTTCACCGGCACCGCCGCCACCCCCAGCCAGGCGCGGCGCACCCGGCCGTGGGCGAGCAGCTCGCCGATGATGTGCCGGGTCGTGGAGTTGATCGGTACGGCCAGCCCGAGGCCGTACCCGGCGACCGCGGTGTTGACGCCGACCACCTTGCCGGTCGAGTCGGCCAGTGCACCGCCGGAGTTGCCCGGGTTCAGCGCGGCGTCGGTCTGGATGACGTTGTCGATGATGCGTATCCGGCGGCCGTCGCGGGCCGGCAGCGAGCGGCCCAGCCCGGAGACGACGCCGGCGGTGACCGAGCCGGCCAGGCCCATCGGGTTGCCGACGGCCACCACGAGCTGCCCGATCCGCAGCGTGTCGGCGTCGCCGAGCGGCGCGGCCGGCGCCCCCGGCTGGTGCACGCGGACCACGGCCAGGTCGGAGAGCGGATCGGCGCCGATCACGTCGAACTTCGATTCGGTGCCGTCGGCGAACGCGGCCGTGCCGCCGCTGTTGCCGCCGACGACGTGGGCGTTGGTGAGCAGGAAGCCGTCCTGGGTGAAGGTGACCGCCGACCCCGCGCCGTTGCGCACGGACAGCGCTGCCACCGACGGCAGCAGGTCGGCGGCCACCCCGGTCACCACACGGCTGTAGGCGTCGAGAGCCTCGGAGGTGTCCATGTCTTCGCCAACAGCGCCGGCGCCGGCGGCCATACCGCCTGGTCGTCCGCTGGAAGCGAACAGATGTCCGTCACGGACGGTGGGGGTAGTCGCACAGAAAGTCCGACCGGCTCCGGGGACCGCGCGGTTGTATGTGTGAGACGACGACAGAGGGGGAGGGATGGTCGAACCGGCCGATGTCGTGGATCGTCTGCTCTGGCAGGACGCGCAGCAGATGCTCGACCGGCACACGGCGCCCGATCCGGCCGGCACGTGCGTCTGGTGTGGATGGCATTGGCCGTGTGCGCCCCGGCGACTGGCCGAGCGTGCGGCGGTCGCCTCCCGGCGACCCTGGCGCGAGGCCTGGACGTTGCGGCACGACCTGAACAGCATCCGGGCCATGCCCGGCCTCGACGATCAGCGGAGGCGCCGGGTGAACCAGCGCCGGCGCATCGCGAGGACCGGCAACCGCGGTTCTTTTTGAAAACTTCATGGACGTCGATCGGGGCAGCTTGACCGTCCCCCGGCAAGATTCGAAGACCCCTTCGATGTCCTCCGGCGGTGACGCCGTTGTGCCCCGCCAGCACAACGGCATCCCGCGCCCCAGACCCGCCCAAGAAGGATCAGGACCGGCACGCCTCCGCCGGTCCGCGCCTCCGGCCAGGCGCAACCCCCGGTTGGGCGGGCACGGTTGGCGGGGACGCGTGACCACAGGTTCCCCCGCATTCACTCGGTCACGCGTTCCCGCCCTCCAGATCCATCGCATACCGCACTTGTAGCGTCTCGTAGCCGCCGATCGGATCCGTCCTGGTGACGCCGTCCGCGCGCCAGCCGCCCCGCTCGTAGAAGCGCCGCGCCCGCTCGTTCTGCTCGAGCACCCACAGCACCGCGCGCGGCTCGAGATGCGCCAGCGCGTCGACCATCAGCAGCTTGCCCACCCCGGTCCCGACGAGCGCCGGGTCGACGTGGATCGCGCTGAGCTCGCGAACCCCCGGCTCCTCGCTCGGCCCGAGATAGGTGAAGCCGGCCAGCTCGTCGCCGTCGACGGCGAGTGTCATCCGGTGCGTGTCGCGCTCCCAGCGCCATCGCTCGGTCCAGTACTCGCCGAGCGCCTGCGGGCTGCCGAAGTTCAGCGCCTCCGGCGGCAGGAAACCCGCATAGGCCGAGGCCCGGGAGCGGAAGTGCAGGTCTCCGACCTTGCGAAGGTCAACTTCTCGTGGGGTACGAAGGACGACGGGCATCCCGCGACGGTACCGGCACCCGCATGAGGTCCTCGGCCACCACCACGTCGCCCTCGAACCACTCGGCGGCCTCCTGCCGGAACGCCTCCGGGTCGGTGTAGCGCTGCGAGAAATGGGTGAGCACCAGCGTCCGCACCCCGCACTCCTGCGCCACCGTCGCGGCCTGGCCGGCGGTCAGGTGGCCGTACCGCTCGGCCAGCGCGATGTCGGAGTCGAGGAAGGTCGACTCGATGACCAGCATGTCGACGCCGGCGGCCAGCTCGTACACGGCGTCGCACAGGCGGGTGTCCATCACGAAGGCGAAGCTCTGGCCGGGGCGCGGCGCGCTGACGTCGGCCAGCCGTACGTCGCCGAGCCGGCCGGCACGCTGCAGCTCGCCGACGGCCGGGCCCGCGATGCCGTGCCGGTCCAGCAGCTCGGGCACCATGCGCCGGCTGTCGGGCTCGACCAGGCGGTATCCGTACGTCTCGATCGAATGCCGCAGCGGCAGCGCGGTGAGCCGCCCCGCCGAGGTCTCCGCCGAGAAGCCCGGGCCGACCGGCTCGACCGCCAGGTCGGCGTGGTTCCAGTAGCTGGTCGCGTGCCGCAGCCGCTCGAAGTACTCGCTGCCGCCGGCCGGGAAGTTCATGACGACCGGGTGTGGCACCCGGTCGAGCGAGATGCGCTGGATGACCCCGGCCAGGCCGAGGCTGTGGTCGCCGTGGAAGTGGGTCACGCAGACCCGGGTGAGCGGGGTGACCGCGACGTTGGCGTGCAGCATCTGCCGCTGACTGCCCTCGCCCGGGTCGAAGAGGATCATCTCGTCGTCCCAGCGCAGGACGTACCCGTTGTGGTTGCGCGTCCGGGTCGGCACCTGGCTCGCGGTGCCGAGAACGACGAGCTCACGCATGTTCTTTTCCAGACATGAAGCGACCCCTGGGGACTTCCACGCCGCAGCGTGGTCCGGTCGGACTAGGCCGGATCCCCAGGGGTCGGGTGGCTATCTTGGATTCGCCGCACCGCTGCCACACGG
The DNA here is from genome assembly GCF_040681735.1 of Actinoplanes sp. NPDC051633. Lineage (NCBI taxonomy): Bacteria > Bacillati > Actinomycetota > Actinomycetes > Micromonosporales > Micromonosporaceae > Actinoplanes > Actinoplanes sp. NPDC051633. Next base: position 6,311 of record NZ_JBFAZH010000167.1, read on the forward strand.
TCTCGACGCACTACTGAGGCTGCCAGGAAGCAGCCGACGAAGCTGTCAAGGACAGCGGCTAGCGGACAGCCACCTCACGAGTCCCGTTGCTATACAACTTCGGACCACCTCCCTTCACGTGTACCGCCACGTTAATCAACGCGGAGCCCCGTCGACAATGACTTTTTTGTCACTACAGCCGCGGGAATGACTTGGGGGACATCTCGGCGCCCTCGACGGCCATCGACGCCGGCCCGACGAGCTGCGGATCCGGTGTGCCGACGATGTCTTCGTCCTTGTTCTCGTACGGGAACCGGCTCAGCACGTGCCGGATCGCCTCCAGCCGGGCCCGCTTCTTGTCGTTGCTCTTCACCACGGTCCAGGGCGCATCGGCGGTGTCGGTGTAGAAGAACATCGCCTCCTTGGCCTCGGTGTAGTCGTCCCACTTGTCGAGCGACGCGAGATCCATGGGGGAGAGCTTCCACTGGCGCACCGGGTCGACCTGGCGGATCGCGAACCTCGTGCGCTGCTCGCCCTGTGACACCGAGAACCAGAACTTGATCAGGTGGATGCCGGAGCGCACCAGCATCCGCTCCAGCTCCGGCGTCTGCCGCATGAACTCCAGGTACTCGTGCCGGGTGCAGAAGCCCATCACCCGCTCGACGCCGGCCCGGTTGTACCAGGACCGGTCGAACAGCACGATCTCGCCGGCCGAGGGGAGATGGCTGATGTAGCGCTGGAAATACCACTGCGTGCTCTCGCGCTCGCTCGGCTTCTCCAGGGCGACCACCGAGGCGCCGCGGGGGTTCAGGTGCTCCATGAAGCGCTTGATCGTGCCGCCCTTGCCGGCCGCGTCGCGACCCTCGAAGAGGATCACCATCCGCTCGCCGGTGTCCTTGCACCAGTTCTGCAGCTTGAGCAGCTCGATCTGCAGCAGCCGCTTGTCATGGTCGTAGACCTGCCGGTCCAGGCGCTCGTCGTACGGGTAGTCCTCGCGCCAGGTGTCCACCGGGGTGCCGTCGGCGTTGAGCAGCACCGGGTCGTCATCGTCGTCGTCCGCGACCCGGTAGCCGCCGAGTGCCTCGACCGGCCCCTCGTACGGCTCGGTCGTGAGGTCCTCGTCGTGCGGCTGACTGCCGTTGTTCTCGGCCTGGTCCTCGTTCTGCCCGTTGTGGTTCTCGGTCTGCTCCGCCTCCGACTGCATGGGTCAGTTCCTACCCACCCGGAGTGTATTCAAAGTTAACGACCGAGCCACGCGCGCAGCTTTCGGCCCCGGGACGCGATCCGCGCCCCGGGCAGCTCGCCCATCGTGTCCTCGGCGACCCGCTCCTGCCGGGCGTAGAGAACGCCGTACGGGAACCCGTTGTCCGACCGGCCGGCCAGCTCCTGCAGGATCTCGCGGGCGACCACCGAGTCCTGGTGGGCGCCCAGCACGTCCTGCAGGTCGGTGAGCTTGTCGACCAGCTTCTTGGCCGGCTTCCCGCCCCGGCCGGCGAACACCTCGACCGCGTAACGCGCCCGCTTGTAGGCCTTGCGCGCCTCGTGCAGCGGCTCGTCGTGGCCGGCCAGCCAGGCCTCGTCGAGCAGCCGGTCGGACTTGTCCAGCGCCCTGCGGGCCCGCCGCGCGGGCCGGGACTCGCCGCCGTCCCAGGTGCCGATCAGGTCGTCGACGGCGTCCAGCAGCCGGAAGTAACGCACATCGTTCAGGTCGCCGGCGAGCGCCGCGCGCCCGGCCTCGATCTTGGCGTCCAGGTGGGCGCGGATCTCGCGGGCCACCGGCGCGAACTGCTCGCCGGCGTCGTCGACCGCGGTCAGCAGCTTGCGTTCCAGGACCTGGCCGTCGCGCACCTCGCCCAGCTGGCCGGCCAGCCACTTCAGCTCCGGGCCGAGGAAGGCGACCTGCTCCGGGCGGAACGAGCGCTTGAACGTCTTCAGGGTGCTGCGCAGGCGGCGGGTGCCGACGCGCATCTTGTGCACCGCCTCGGGGTCGCCGCGGCGTACCCCCGGATCGAAGCCCAGGATCGCGTCGCGCTGCTCGATCACGTACGCCAGAACCAGGTCCTTGACCGCCGTCTTCTTCTCGGCCGGCAGCCGGTCGGCCAGCGCACGGGCGAGCTTGGACGGACCCTCGGCGGGCGCGGCGCCGGCCTTGAGCAGACGGCGCTCGACCAGGTCGAGCAGCTTCGTGTCGCCGTCGGTCAGCTCGACCTCGACCTCCTGCCACGTCTGGGTGCCGCCATCGGTCTCGGCGGTCACCGTGTCCTGCGCGATCAGTGCGAGGGTGCGGCCGCCGTCGTCGGTCACGGGAGTTTCGAGGCGATGGGTACGCAGCCGCGCCACCGGCCGCAACGGCTGGTCACGGACGATCGCGCGCACCTCCTCGAGCAGCTCGTCGGGCACGCTGTCGCCGGACAGGGGCAGCCGGTGCTCGGTGCGCGACGAGCCGTCACCCGGCGTCTTGAGGTGCCAGCCCGCGTCGTCGCCACCCTCTCGCCGGCGCAGCGTCCGCTTGTTCCGGGCGAGCCGCAGATCCGGCGTGTCGTAGTAGGTCGCGTCCAGCTCATGGGTCCGGCCGCCGTCCGCCCCGGGCACGCGCGGCAGCTCGAAGTCGGCGGGCACGTCGTACTTGCGTTCGGTTTCGGTGGCGATCTCCACCCGTCAATGGTGCCCCGGGGAGCCCGCCGCGCACAGCCTGTCCCACGTTCCCTTCCGGCCGCCGGACGCTTTCTCAGGCGACGTGGCGCGGGCGTTCAGCGTGGTCACAGGAATCCCTCGCATGCTGGACGGCAGGGACCCCCCGGGGTCGTCCGGCCGTCCCCCGTGCGTGCCGGCCGGCTCCGGGGCCCGCCTTGAGCGCCGCTTCGACCGCCGCCCCGGTCGGAGCGGCGCTCATCCACTCAGGTGCATCTCGCTGCGGTTGCGCAGGTACGCGGCGCGGGCGTAATAGGCGCTGGCGGCGCCGAAGTACATGGTGGCGAGACCGGTGTGAAAGGTGTTGTCGGTCAGCGCGTTCTTGGCGTTGGCGCTGCCGGCCCAGCGGATCTCGGCGTCGGTGGCGCTTATCCCGCGGCGGGCGCAGCGTTGCTGGTTGAGCTCCTTGCCGAGCCGCCACGTCTCGAGGGCGCGTTCGGCCTGGCGCATCATGGCGCGGGCCTTGTCGAGCAGCGATTCGGCGATCGCCCAGGCGGCCGTTCCTCGTCGGTGTGAAACCCGGGCATCGTGCACCTCCCGCAGTCGTCCTCACTCAAGTCTGAGCGAGATGTCGGGACATGTCGATCTTTATCGCCCACCTGGGTGTCTTCATCACCCCCGGCAGGCGACGGCGACTGTGGGAAACTTGCCCCGAGACAACGACTGGCGAACGCCTTCGACGCCGCTGCGGCGGCTTGCGGGCTGCTGGTCTTCGAGGCCGTCAATGTCCGCCTGCAGCCGGACCGCATCCCGATCCGGACGTCGTGGTCGCGGACACCGACGACGAGGGCACATTCGTCGAGGCGGCCGAGGTTGGCCTGGTTGCCGAGGTCAAGGATGCGGAGCCGCTTGCGATCACCGAGCCGTTCGATCTGCGAC
>NZ_JBFAZH010000168.1:0-9858 GCF_040681735.1 Actinoplanes sp. NPDC051633
GGCACCGGCAAGATCGGTGAATTGGTGCTGTCCGGGTTGCTCCGGGCCGGCTGGCAGCCTGCCGAGTTGCTGATCACCGCGCGGCGGGCCGAGCGCGGCGCTGAGCTGGCGGAGCGGTACGGGGTCCGGGCGGTCGACAACCTGGCCGCGGTGGCCGAGGCGGACGTCCTCGCCATCGCGGTCAAGCCGCAGGACGCCGGGGTGCTGCTCGACGAGATCGGCGCGAAGGTGCCGGCCGACAAGCTGATCATCTCGCTCTGCGCCGGCCTGCCCACCGGCTTCTTCGCCGCCCGGCTGCCCGAGGGCACGCCGGTGGTGCGGGTGATGACCAACACGCCGGCGCTGGTGGACCAGGCGATGACCGCGATCTCCGCCGGGCCGCACGCCACGGCCGAGCATCTGTCCATCGCGGAGCAGATGTTCAAGCCGCTGGGGTCGACCATCCGGGTGCCGGAGTCGCAACAGGACGCGGTGACCGCGCTGTCCGGCTCCGGCCCGGCGTACTTCTACCTGCTGGTCGAGGCGATGATCGACGCGGGGATCCTGCTCGGGCTGCCGCGGCAGGTGGCGCACGAGCTGATCGTGCAGACCGCGATCGGCTCGGCGGTGATGCTGCGCGACTCGGGGGAGCACCCGGTCACGCTGCGCGAGCAGGTCACCTCGCCGGCCGGCACGACGATCTCGGCGATCCGCGAGCTGGAGAACCACGGGGTGCGCGCGGCGCTGCTGTCGGCCCTCGAAGCGGCGCGGGACCGGGCGCGGGAGATCGCCGAGGCGGCCGCTAATACCAGATAGCTATCCGCGCGCCGTTGGCCTCTTCCGGCGGCGACGGGTGCGACAACGCCGCGCCGGTGGCCATCCGGTGGGCACTCCACGCGACGGCCGCTGCGTCCAGGATGTCGTCGGGCGGCGCCTGCCCGGCCGGTCCCAGGTTGTCCGGCAGCACGATGCCGTGCCGCGCGAGCAGCTCACGCCGCCGGGCCTGACCGGTCCAGGTCTTCTTCGCGTACGCGAGCGGCTCGCCCGCCATCTGCCGGAACGACACCTCCGGATGCGCCTCGAACAGCAGGCCCGGGTGCCGTTCCCAGATCGCGTTCGCCTCCAGCAGTTTCGGCCGCAGCGCCCATGACTGGCGGCTCAGCCCGGAGCCGGTGAGCTCTCGGCACAACCGGTTCGCCGTCGCGAAGTCCGACTCCTGCCACACCGCCCGCGGGGGCACCCGGAAGACGCTGCTGCGCCGCGGCCCGAGCTGGTCGGCCGCCAGGGTGTCCGCCGCCCGCCAGCGGTCCGGGAGCATGCCCAGCGGAATGTCCACACCGATCACCGCGGCGCCCGAGCTGCCCGCCACGATCTCGTACAGCGTGGACGCGAGCAGCGCCCGGCCGAAGTGACCGTCCCGCAGCTCGACGCCGACCCAGCCCAGAGCGTACGCGTCGACCCCGATGACGTTCACGGTCATCGGCGCACTCCGATGCGGACGACGATGTTGGTCATGACGGCAGACTACGCGCCGTGGTGGTTCGATGGCACGCCGTACTCCTCACTGTCGAAAACTTAATGTCGTGCTGAATCGCTAGCGACTTCTTGACTCAAGTTCATGGATGTGACTACGGTCTCATCACGCTTTCTTCTGGAAAGTTTCCTAAATGTTCACGAGGAGAGACGCCGTGCATAAATCCCTCCGGAGCGCCCTGTGGGCCGGGGCGGTGGTGGTCGTCACCGTCGGCGCCACCCTGCCCGTGGTCTCGGCGTCCGCCGCGGCCGCGTGCGCGCCCACCTGGAGCGCGTCGCAGGTCTACGTCGGCGGGAACACCGCCTCTTTGTCCGGCATCAACTACCGCGCCAAGTGGTGGAACCAGAACGAGAGCCCGGCCACGCACAGCGGCCAGTGGGACGTCTGGGCCAACGAAGGCGCCTGCGGCGGCGGCACCCCCACCACCCCGCCGACCACGCCACCCACCAGCCCGCCGACCACGCCTCCGTCGACGCCGCCGACCACGCCGCCCAACACCGGCGGTAAGAAGGTCATCGGCTACTTCGCGGAGTGGGGCGTCTACGCCCGTCAGTACTTCGTCAAGAACCTCGAGACCTCCGGCTCGGCCTCGAAGCTGACCCACATCCTGTACGCGTTCGGCAACACGTCCAACGGCCAGTGCTCGATCGGCGACTCCTACGCCGACTACGACATGTTCTACGACGCGTCGAAGAGCGTCGACGGCGTCGCGGACACGTGGGACGCCGGCGCGCTGCGCGGCAACTTCAACCAGCTGAGGAAGCTCAAGCAGCGGAACCCGAACATCAAGATCATCTGGTCGTTCGGCGGCTGGACCTGGTCCGACGGTTTCACCCAGGCCGCGGCGAACCCGACCGCCTTCGCCAACTCCTGCTACAACCTGATCCACGACTCCCGGTGGAACGGCCTCTTCGACGGCATCGACATCGACTGGGAGTACCCGAACGCCTGTGGTGAGGCCTGCGACAACAGCGGTCCGGACTCGTACAACCGGGTGATCTCCGCGCTGCGCACCAAGTTCGGTTCGAACTTCCTGGTCACCTCGGCGATCTCGGCGGACGGCTCGAACGGCGGCAAGCTGGACGCCGCCGACTACAAGTCGGGCATCGACAAGCTCGACTTCGTCATGCCGATGACCTACGACTACTTCGGCGCGTTCAGCCCCAACGGCCCGACCGCTCCGCACTCGCCGCTGACCTCCTACCCGGGCATCCCGACGCAGGGATTCTGGTCGGACGCGGCGATCCAGAAGCTCAAGGGCAAGGGCGTGCCGGCGAGCAAGATGCTGCTCGGCATCGGCTTCTACGGCCGCGGCTGGACCGGCGTCAGCCAGTCCGCACCCGGCGGCTCGGCCAGTGGACCGGCGGCGGGCATCGAGCCCGGCGTGCAGGACTACAAGGTGCTCAAGACGCAGTGCCCGGCCGCACCGCAGAACGTCGTCGGCGGCACGGCGTACGCCTACTGCGGCAACAACTGGTGGAGCTACGACACCCCGGCGACCATCGCGGGCAAGATGACCTACGTCAAGAACCAGGGTCTCGGTGGAGCGTTCTTCTGGGAGTTCTCCGGCGACACCGCCAACGGTGAGCTGATCACCGCCATCAAGAACAACCTCTGATTCACAGGCTAAGAGCGAGGTGGCCGGTGTCGGCCACCTCGCTCTTGCGTCATAGGCTTGTCGCCATGCGCCGTGAGTGGCATCAGCTCAGCTATCCCGGGGTCGGTAACCAGGCCCTGCAGACGTCCCGCCCGTCCACCGACTCCGCCGAGGACTCGGCGCTCGGCCTGGACCTGTGGCGCGAGCTGCCGCGGGTGCAGATGCCGCCGTGGCCGGACATGGGCGAGGTGGCCCAGGTCTGCGAGGTGCTGTCCAACGTCCCGTCGATCGTGGCGCCCTACGAGGTGGACCAGCTGCGCAGCAAGCTGGCCGACGTGTGCGAGGGCCGGGCCTTCCTGCTGCAGGGCGGCGACTGCGCGGAGACCTTCGCCGACAACACCGAGAGTCACCTGCTGGCCGGCGCCCGCACGCTGCTGCAGATGGCGGTGGTGCTCACCTACGGCGCCTCGATGCCGGTGGTGAAGGTGGCGCGGGTCGCGGGGCAGTACACGAAGCCACGGTCGTCGGCCACCGACGCGCTGGGCCTGCCGGCGTACCGCGGCGACATGATCAACGCGCTGGACGCGAACGAGACGGCGCGGGTGGCCGACCCGCAGCGGATGATCCGGGCGTATGCGAACTCGGCCGCGGCGATGAACATGCTGCGGGCGTACCTGGCCGGCGGTTTGGCCGACCTGGCCGGGTTGCACGACTGGAACAAGGACTTCGTGCGGGCCTCTCCGGCGGGGGAGCGGTACGAGGCCATCGCCCGCGAGATCGACCGGGCCCTGGACTTCATCCGGGCCTGCGGGATGACCGACGACGACGCGTTGCGTACGGTCAGCCTGTACTGCTCGCACGAGGCGCTGGCGCTGGAGTACGACCGCGCGCTGACCCGGGTCTCCGACAACCGCGCCTACGGGCTGTCCGGGCACTTCCTGTGGATCGGCGAGCGCACCCGGCAGATCGACGGCGCCCACATCGACTTCATCAGCCGCATCGCCAACCCGATCGGCGTCAAGCTCGGCCCCGGCACCGCCCCCGAGCAGGCCATCGAGCTGTGCGAGAAGCTCAACCCCGACAACGTGCCGGGCAAGCTCACGCTGATCAGCCGGATGGGCAACGGCCGGGTCCGCGACGCGCTGCCGCCGATCGTCGAGAAGGTGACCGCGGCCGGCGCCAAGGTGGTCTGGCAGTGCGACCCGATGCACGGCAACACCCACGAGTCGTCCAACGGCTACAAGACCCGCCAGTTCGACCGGATCGTCGACGAGGTGCTCGGCTATTTCGAGGTGCACCGCGGCCTGGGCACCCACCCCGGCGGCATCCACGTCGAGCTGACCGGCGAGGACGTGACCGAGTGCCTGGGCGGCGCGCAGGGCATCGAGGACCTCGATCTGCCCAGCCGTTACGAGACGGCCTGCGATCCGCGGCTGAACACCCAGCAGAGCCTCGAGCTGGCGTTCCTGGTCGCCGAGATGCTGCGTGGCTGACTTTCGGTCGGACACCGTCACCCGGCCGACCGCCGGGATGCGGCAAGCCATGGCGCAGGCCGAGGTCGGCGACGACGTCTTCGGCGACGACCCGACGGTCAACGCGCTGGAGGCGCGCGTCGCGGAGCTCTTCGGGCACGAGGCGGCGCTGTTCTGCCCGACCGGGACGATGGCCAACCAGATCGCGCTGCAGCTGCTGGTCCCGCCCGGCGGCGAGTTGCTGGCCGGCGCGGACTCCCACGTCGTCTCGTACGAGCTGGGCGCGGCCGCGGCGCTCGGCGGCATCTCCACCCGCACCTGGCCGTCGGTCGGCGCCGACCTCGACGTGGACGCGATCGCGGCGATGATCCGCCCGGCCGGCTACCCCTCCAACCCGACCCGGGCGATCGCCGTCGAGCAGACCCACAACCTGGGCGGCGGCACGATCGTCGGTCTCCCGGCGTTACGGGCCATCCGTGCGCTGGGCCTGCCGGTGCACTGCGACGGCGCGCGCATCTGGCACGCCCACGTCGCCGACCAGGTCCCGCTGGACACCTACGGCCCGCTCTTCGACACCGTGTCGGTGTGTCTGTCCAAGGGCCTGGGCGCGCCGGTCGGCTCGCTGGTCATCGGCTCGGCCGACAAGATCGCCCGGGCGCGGGTGCTCCGCAAGCGGATGGGCGGCGGCATGCGTCAGGTCGGCATCCTGGCCGCCGCGGGGCTGCACGCCCTGGACCATCACCTGGAGCGGCTGGCCGAGGACCACGCGCGGGCGGACCGGCTGGCCGCGGCGATCGGCGGGACCAGCCGGACCAACATCGTGCTGAAGCAGGTCGGCGACGCGCCGGCGGTCGTCGCCAAGGCCGCGGAGGAAGGCGTGCTCATCGCCGCCATGCTGCCCACCCTCATCCGGGTGATCACCCACCTGGATGTCACCGACGACGATGTGGACCACGCCGCGGGCGTGCTGAGCGCGGTTATCTGAGGCGCGGTTATTCGGGGCGCAGTGATTTGAGCAGCGCGATGTCGGCCGCGTGGCCCTCGTGCTTCTCGGTCGGCGTCTCCACGATCACCGGCACTCCGGCCGTGGCGGGATGGGTGAACAGCTCCGCGAAGGCCGCCGCGCCGATCCGGCCCTCGCCGATCGTCTCGTGCCGGTCCCGGGCGGAGCCGCAGTCGTCCTTCGAGTCGTTGGCGTGGATCAGCCGCAGGCTCCCCGGCCCGGCCGCCGCGACCAGCGCGTCCAGCGTCGTCGTCATCCCGCCCGGCGTGGCCAGGTCGTGCCCGGCCGCCCACGCGTGGCAGGTGTCGAAGCAGACGCCCAGCCACGGGTGCCCCTCGACGGCGGCGAGGTAGGCGGCCAGGTCGCCCATCCTCGAGGCCAGGCTGCGCCCGCCGCCCGCGGTCGGCTCGACCAGCAGCCGCGGCAGCCCGGCCGCCGCCGCGCGGTCGAGCATCGGCAGCAGCGCCTCGCGTACCTGGTGCATCGCCTTGTCGTCGTGCTCCGGGACCACCGAGCTGCCGGCATGGAAGACCACCCCGGTCGCGCCGATCGCCGCGCCCCGAGCGAGGGCGTGTGTCAGCGTGTCCACCGACCGCTCGAGCGTCAGCGTCGTCGGCGAACCGAGGTTGACCAGCAGCGACGCGTGCACGTAGGCCGGGATGCCGCGCTCACCGCAGCCGTCGCGGAACAGCGTGTCCTGCGCCGGGTCGCCGGGCGGCAGCGCCCAGCCGCGCGAGTTCGACACGTACACCTGGACCGCCTCGGACCCGGCGGCGTCCGCATAGGGCAGCGCCGCCTTGGCGAGCCCACCGGAGGTCGTGGTGTGCGAGCCGATCCGGGACTGCGCGGCCGGGCTCAGAAGCACTGGATCGCCACCAGGGTCTGCGGCGGAACCTGCTGGCCCTCCGGCGGCTGCTGGCCGCGCACGACACCGTTGGGGTTGAAGTCGATGCGTGCCTGCAGGTTGGCGGCCTGCAACGCCTGCTGCCCCTGGGCGCACGGCAGATCGAGCACCCGCGGCACGGTGACCAGCGGCGGCCCGGTGCTGACGTCGAGCTTGACCTCGGCTTCCTTCTCCACCCCGGTGCCCGGCTTCGGCGACTGCCCGATCACCTCGTCCTTGGGCGCGTCGCTCTCCTTGTACGACTCCACCGCCGACAACCCCAGCTCCTTGAGCTTCGCCCGGGCGTCGTTGATGTTGAGCTTCGTCAGGTCGGGCACGGTGATCGGGGCGCGGCCCTTGCTGATCACCACGGTCACCGTCTGGCCCGGCTTCAGCGGCGTGCCCGCCTTCGGATCCGAGGAGATGACCGTGCCCTCGGGCGCCGCGTCGCTGTACTTGCCGGTGCCCTCCTTGAGCTTCAGCTTCACCGTGTCCAGCTCGCCCTTGGCCGCGCTCAGCTCCATGCCGACCACGTCGGGCACCGGGTACTGCTCGGCGCCCAGCGACAGGGTCAGCGTGATCACGCCGCCCCTGACGATGCGATCGTCCTGCGGCGGATCCTGCTTGAGCACGGTGTCCTTGGCGACGTTGTCGTCGTACTGCCCGTCGGCGTAGATCACGTCGAAGCCGCCCTGCTGGGCCCGCTGCTCGGCCTGCGCGCGGGTCATGTTGACCAGCGTCGGCGTATCCGTGTAGCGGCCGAGGGTCACATACCAGGTGCTGCCGATCACGGTGATGACCATCAGCGCGACCGCGATGATGATCGTCGCCCGGCGGTTGTCGCCGCCGAAGAAGGCGCCCACCCTGGCCAGCGGCGACGACGGTGGCGGTGCACCCCGGCGCGGCCGGCCGCTCTTCTGCTCCGGCAGCCGGGCCCAGGTGGGCCGGTCGCCACCGGGCGGGAACGCGGTGGTGATCGCCGGGATCATCGCGGTGGCCTCGGCGGCGTGCCGGGCCGGGATCTGGCGCAGCAGCGCGGTCTCGACGTTCGCGGCGCCCAGGTCGTCGCGGACGACCTGCACCTCGGCCAGCAGCGCGCCGGCGTCGGTCGGCCGGGCGCCGGGGTCGCGGCGGGTGGCCCGGGCGACCAGTTCGTCGATCGCCGTCGGCAGGCCCCGGACCAGGGTGGACGGCGCGGGCACGTCGTTGTCCACGTGCTGCCAGGCCACGTGCACCGGCTCGTCGCCGTCGTAGGGCACCTGCCCGGTGACCATCTCGAAGAGCACGATGCCGGCCGAGTAGACGTCGGTGCGGGCGTCGGCGTGCCCGTCGGTGACCAGCTCGGGCGCCACGTACGCCACCGTCGCCATGAGGTGGCCGCTGTCGTCGCTGCTGCTGCTCGCCTCGACCGCGCGGGCCAGCCCGAAGTCGGCCACCTTGACCACGCTGTCCACCAGGTTGGCGATGCCGCCGCTGGGCGCCTCGGCGACCAGCACGTTCTCCGGCTTCACGTCGCGGTGCACCAGGCCGGCCCGGTGGGCGGCGGCGATCGCGGACAGCATCTGCTCGAGGATGGCCAGCGCCTCGACCGGGTTGAGCCGGCGCCGCTGGGTGATCAGGTCGCGCAGGGTGCGGCCCTGCACGTACTCCATCACCAGGTAGGGCAGGCCCAGGTGTCTGCCCTGGTCGTAGACCGCGACCACGTTGGGGTGGGTGAGCCGCGCGATCGTCTTGGCCTCGTCGGTGAACCGGTCGACGAAGTGCACGTTGGTCGCCTGCGACGGGTGAATGATCTTCAACGCGACGGTGCGCTCGAGGCGCTCGTCGACGGCGGTGTAGACGGTCGCCATGCCACCACGGGCGACGCGACCGGTGATCCGGTAGCGCCCGTCAATCGTCGTGCCGATCAACTCGTCGGCGACTGTGGTGTCCATCGGCGTGAAGTGTAAGTGGCCTTTCGGTGCTGGCGGTTCAGGATGCCACAGCTGAGACCGAACGGGTATCCGTGCGGCACCCTGACCTGCCGTTACTGCCGGTGATGCCGGCGCTTGGCGCTGCGGCCGTCCGGCTCGCCGCTGCCCGAGGCGCTCGGCTCGGCCGTCGGGCTCGACGAGGGAGGCTCGCTGCTGGCGCTGGCCGATGCGCTGGCCGACGGGGACGCGCTGGTCGACGGCGAAACGCTGGTGCCGGGCGCGGTGGGCGTGGGCACCGGCGGCGTCAGGCAGTTGCAGTCCTCGTTGGGCGGCGTGCCGCCGGGCTGCGCGGGCCGGGTGCCGGGTGCGGCCGTCCGGCGCGGCGCGGGCTGGGTGAGCTTCACGGGGGGTACGCCCACCGCGCCCACTGCGCCCGCAGCGGCCGGGTCGGTGGTGCCGGCGGGCGGCCGGGCTGTCGTACCGCGGCCCATCCCGGCGTTCGCGGCAAGCGTGTCGTCCATCGCGCCGTCCGGCCCGTCCACGGCCAGCGGGTACGGGTCCGGCGCCGCGGGCTCCTCGGACAGCAGCGCGCCGAGGCCGTTGACGACCGCGAAGTAGCTGCCCACCGCGCCGGTGACGGCCAGCGCGCCGAACGCGGCCACGGCGGCGACCCGGCGCGGCGGCCGGACGTGCTCGGAGCGCTCCACGATCCCGCCGGACATGTCCGCCGCCCCGCCGAAGGTGCTCATCCCGGTGGAGGTGAGGTCCTCCTCCGGGAACGAGGGCTCCGGCTGGTGCTCGTCCCGCTTGCCCATGTCGTAGCGCAGCGAACGCCAGGCCCCGGCCATCTCTTCGCGCATGTTCATCGGATCGGTGCTCCGCCTCTGTTCGTACTTGGGTTGCCGCTCATGGCAGGCTTGATGCCGTGAGCGATTCCGTAACCGCGAGTGAATCCATTGCCGCGGAGCCGACTGGATGGGTCCCATTGCCGGATGTTGCCGACAAATTGGACCTATCCATCAGCAAGGTGAACCAGATGGTGCGCGACGGCTCCCTGCTGGCCGTCAAACGCGACGGCATCCGGGTGGTGCCCGCGGAGCTATTGGCGAATGACACCGTGCTCAAGCACCTCCCCGGCGTTCTGACCTTGCTCCGCGACGCCGGGTATAACGACGAAGAGGCCGTGCGGTGGCTGTACGAGCCCGATGACGATCTCGACGGCAACGCCGCACGCGGACTGGGCGGCCCGCGGGCGCGCGAGGTCAAGCGCCGCGCGCAGGCGCTCGGCTTCTGAGCCCGGGGTGCGTCACTTCTCCTACCTGTTCGTGCTGGCCGGGTGCCTGATCGCGGCCGGGTGGCTGGAGCCGGTGCTCAGGGTCAACGTGTTGCGGCGGTGGCGGCGGCTGCTGCTCACGCTCGTACCCGTGGTCGTGATCTTCGTGCTCTGGGACCTGGCCGCGATCGCGGCCGGGCACTG
>NZ_JBFAZH010000169.1:0-9788 GCF_040681735.1 Actinoplanes sp. NPDC051633
CAGATTGCCTTAACTTTAAATATTCGGATTCGCTCACACGAAAACTAATTTGTTTTGGCTCCTTACGGTTGGGCGACGCGCGGGCTGCCGACGCGCGGGCTGCCGACACGCCCGCCGCCGACACGCCCGCCGCCGACACGCGAGCCGCCGCCTCCCCCACCCCGGCACTGGGTGGGTCCGAGGCTACGGCCCGGGTGTGACAGGTTTCGCGGTTATCCACAGCCGACTCAAATCGATCGACCGCGGGCGGCGGGCTGGCTAGCGTCCCTACGGTGCACATCGAGACCCGGCCGCCGCGAGCCGCGGACCGCACCGCGATCGAGGCCATCGCGGCCGCCGACGATGCCCGCGCCCCCAGCCTTGATGACCCGCTCACGCTGATCGCCGAGCACGGCGGCCAAGTCGTCGGCTTCGGCCGGATCGACTGGTGGGAGGAAGCCGACGGCACCCGGCTCTATCGGCTCTCCGGCGCCGTCGACGCGGCCCACAAGCGGCAGGGCGTCGGCCGCCGCCTGCTGGCCGCCCAGGAGGCTCAGGCGGCCGCTCACTGGCGCGCCGAGCCCGGCCCCGGCCGCCCGCTGCTGGGCACCAACGCCGACGCGAGCCGCCCCGACCGACTTGCCCTGCTGCACGACGCCGGCTACCGGGTCCGCTTCTCGCTGGTGGACCTGGCCCGCGACACCGCCGGCGCCGAGGACCGCCCGCTGCCGGAGGGCCTCGAGCTGCGCCCGGTCGAGGAGGAGCACCACCCGCTGATCCACGCGGCGATCGTCACCTGTTTCGCCCGGCACGGGCTCGGCTTCTCCGCACAGTCCTATGCGGACTACCGCGCGGAGGCCCGGGACACCGATCTCTGGCTGGTCGCCTGGGACGACGAGGGCATCGCCGCGCTGGCGACCAACGAACGCCGCGCGGACGGCAGCGCGGACACGCCGTATGTGGCCGTTCTGCCGCGCCGGCGCCGGCAGGGCCTCGCCCAGGTGCTCCTGCACCGGAGCCTGCGCCGGCTGGCCGCCGAGGGGATCAGGACGGCCACGATTCGCACGACCCAGGAGAACCAGGACCGCACGGTCGAGCTGTACGAGAAGTGCGGCTATCGGGTGACCGGCCGGATCCCGCGCTACGCGAAACGGATGGAGCTGCTAGGCGGCGACGAGCCGGCGGGCGAGCACTGACGAGACCCGGCGCGCGATCAGCGTGACGAGCTCCGGCGCGTCGGTCAGCGGCGCCGCGACGGCCACCGCACCGGCCGAGCGCGCCGACGCCACGGCGTTGTCGTAGAGCAGCCCCGGCGCCAGGAAGTAGGACGCCACCACAACCCGCGCCCGCGGCCCGAAGGACGCCACGGCATCGGCGGCCAGGGGCGGCGCGGCGGAGGCGTACGCGACGGTGCACGGCACCCCGAGCCGCTCCCCCAGGACCGACGCCGCGGCCGAGACGGTGGCACGCGCGGCGGCGTCCCGGGTGCCGGCGGCGATCAGCACGGCGGCGTCGAACGACGCGGCGGGGAGCCGGCGAACCAGCCCGTCCACCAGCAGCCCGTCCACCGGCAGATCGGCGACCGGCCCGAGCACGTCGGCGAGCAGCACCTCGAGCCCGAGCTCCTCCTCGGCGGAGCGAACCACGGCCGGCACGTCGACCTTGCCGTGGTAGGCGGCGGTCAGCAGCAGTGGCACGACGACCACGCGGCGGTGCCCCGTGGTGGCCAGCCAGCGCATGACCTCCAGCGGGCGCGGCCCGGCGTGGTCCAGATAGGAGGCGTGCACCTCCCACTCGGGGTGCGCGGCCGCGACCGCCGACGCCAGCGCGGAGGTCGCGGCGGCCGCGCGCGGGTCACGGGACCCGTGCGCGACCAGCACCACGCCTAAACGTGAAGGCCGCATTCGGTCTTCTCGAACATCGCCCAGCGGCCGGCGCGGGGATCCTCGCCCGGCTTGGTGCGCCGGGTGCACGGCCAGCAGCCGATCGACCCGTACCCCAGCTTGAACAGCTCGTTGACCGGGACGTCCCAGCGGGCGACGTAGTCGTCCACGTCCCGCTGGGTCCAGGCCGCGATCGGGTTGACCTTCACCTTGCCGCGCTTGGGGTCGAAGGCCACCACCGGCGTGTTCGCCCGGGTCGGCGACTCGTCGCGCCGCAGGCCGGTGGCCCACGCGTCGTAGTCGGCCAGCGCCCGCTCCAGCGGCTCCACCTTGCGCATGTAGCAGCACTCGTCGGGGCTGCGGTTGAACAGCCGCGGGCCGTACTCGCCGTCCTGCTGGCCCACCGTCATCCGCGGGCGGATCGAGCGCACGTTCACGTTCATCGTCGCGGCGACCGTGTCACGCACCTTCAGCGTCTCGGGAAAGTGCAGGCCGGTGTCGAGGAAGACCACGTCCACGCCCGGCGAGACCCGGGAGAAGACGTGCGCCACCACGGCGTCGGCCATCGAGCTGGTCACGCAGAAGCGCGCGCCGAAGGTGTCGGTCGCCCACTTCGCGATCTCCTCGGCCGGCGCGCCCTCCAGCGCGGCGGCGGCGTCGAGCGCCAGCGATTCCAGATCGGCGGAGCTCGGGGACGGAAACGCGCCTAGCGTCACCAACCCCAGCCCCGCGGCGGTCACGACAGTCATCGGTCCACTCCCTTAGAAGGAAAACCCCTGGACAGCAATCCGTTGAACTTGACCGTGAAAACTCGTGCGCAGGAGTGGCACTCCCACGCGCCGTGCGACGCCTCGTTGGGCCGCAGGTCCTCTTCCCCGCAGTAGGGGCAGTAGAGCGGTGTGGATCGGGCGTCGCTCATTTGAGGAGCTCCTCGTCGGCGCGCACGACCCACTTGGCGAACGTCTCGTCCCGCGACTCCCGGTCGTCGAGGTACCGGCGGGCCAGGCGCTCCACGTACTCCGGAAGCTCCTCCGCCGTGGCCTTGAGGCCGCGCAGCTTGCGGCCGAAGCCGGCCGTCTCACCCTTGGCCATGCCCAGGCCGCCGCCGAGGTGCACCTGGAAGCCCTCGACCTGCTCGCCGTGCGCGTTCATCACCAGCTGGCCCTTGAGGCCGATGTCCGCCACCTGGGTGCGGGCGCAGGCGTTGGGGCAGCCGTTGATGTGGATCGAGATGTCCGCGTCGAAGTCGCGCAGCCGGTCCTCGAGCCGTGCCACCAGCTCCTCGCCGCGCGCCTTGGTCTCGACGATCGCCAGCTTGCAGTACTCGATGCCGGTGCAGGCCATCGTGCCCCGCCGCCACGACGACGGCCGCGCCTCCAGGCCGATGTCGCGCATCCCGCGGATCAGACCCTCCACATTGGCGTCGGCGACATCGAGGACCAGGAGCTTCTGGTACGGGGTGAGGCGCACCCGGTCCGACCCGGCCGCCTCGACCAGATCGGCGAGCTGGAGCAACTGCTTGCCCGACGTACGCCCGACGACCGGCGCCGCCCCCACATAGTTGCGGCCGTCCACCTGCTTGTGCACGCCGATGTGGTCGATCGGCTTGTCCGGCAGCTCGGCCTGCGGCCCGTCGATCAGCTCGCGGTAGAGGTACTCCTTCTCCAGCACCTCGCGGAACTTCGCCACGCCCCAGTCGGCGAGCAGGTACTTCAGACGGGCGCGGTTGCGCAGCCGGCGGTAGCCGTAGTCGCGGAAGATCCCGACCACGCCCTCCCAGACGTCCGGGATTTCCGCCAGCGGCACCCACACGCCGAGCCGCTCGGCCAGTCGCGGGTTGGTGGACAGCCCGCCGCCGACCCACACGTCGAAGCCGGGGCCGTGCTCGGGGTGGTGGCTGCCGATCAGGGCGATGTCGTTGGTCTCGTACGGCGTGTCGGCCAGCCAGCCGATCGAGGTCTTGAACTTGCGGGGCAGGTTCGAATACCGCGGGTCGCCGATGTAGCGCCGGAGGATCTCGTCGATCGCCGGGGTGGCGTCGATCACCTCGTCCACCGACACGCCCGCGACCGGGCTGCCGAGCACGACGCGAGGGCAGTCACCGCACGCCTCGGTGGTCTCCAGGCCGACCGCCTCGAGCCGCCGCCAGATCTCCGGCACGTCCTCCACCCGGATCCAGTGCAGCTGGATGTTCTGCCGGTCGGTGATGTCCGCGCTGTCGCGGCCGAACTCGCTGGAGATCTGCCCGATGGTGCGCAGCTGCGTCAGGTTCAGCCCGCCGCCGTCGATGCGCACGCGGAGCATGAAGTACTCGTCCTCGAGCTCGTGCGGCTCGAGCACGGCCGTGCGGCCGCCGTCGATCCCGGCCTTGCGCTGGGTGTAGAGCCCCCACCAGCGGAACCGGCCGCGGAGGTCCTGCGGGTCGATCGAGGCGAAGCCGTTGTGCGCGTAGATGTTCTCGATGCGCGCCCGGACGTTCAGCGGGTTGTCGTCCTTCTTGATCCGCTCGTTCGGGTTCAGCGGCTCGCGGTGACCGAGCGCCCACTGACCCTCACCACGGGCCTTGCGCGGTCTTGCCGTTCTGCTGTCGGGCGCCATGTCGGGCGTTCCTCCTGCTCAAGGTGGGCACGGAGGAACGCTCTCGGCTGTGTGGAGAGGCTCGTGACTTCGGTGTCAGGAGGGAGCCGGCGCGTCATCCGCACCCGAAACGAAATCGGGCGGCGTCAGGAAGCCGGACACATCGCGCTGCGGACACGGCCGTAGTCCACGTGGCGCCGGGCCACGAAGCGGCGGTCAACTGCAGCGGTCATGCGGGTAAGCCTGCCACGGCACAGGCATTGTCGGCCAGTGCGGTCCAGATTGCGGGAGTGTTACGCGGGGCACACAGGCAAGCCTTGCCTAGCGCTTACCCAGGGGCACGACGAGGACGGCCTCGGTGCCGCCGCCGGAGCGGTTGCGCAGCTCGATGCTGCCGCGCAGCTCGCCGGTCGCCAGCGCCCGGACGATCTGCAGACCGAGCCGGCCCTTGTCGGCGGTGAAGCCGGCCGGCAGGCCGCGCCCGTTGTCCGCCACGGTGACGTGCAGCTGCTTGCGGAACCGGTGCGCGGTCACCACGACCTCGGCACTGCCGTCCTCGGCACCGCCCTTGACCGGGCTGACGCCGGAGCCGTCCCGCTGCGGCACCTCCTCCTCGCCGGCGAAGCCGTGCTCGACCGCGTTGATCAGCAGCTCGTTCAGCACCATGACCAGCGAGGTGGCGATCTCGGCGGGCAGCACGCCGAAGGTGCCCTCGCGCCGCATCTTCACCGACACCTCGGTCGACGCGACCTCCGTGGCCGCGGTGGCCACCCGGTCCACGATCCCGTCGAACTCCACCGCCTCGTCGCTGGACATCGAGAGGGTCTCGTGGACGAGCGCGATCGACGCGACCCGGCGTACCGACTCCTGCAGCGCGGTCCGCGCCTCCGGGATGTCCACCCGCCGGGCCTGCAGCCGCAGCAGCGCGGCCACGGTCTGCAGGTTGTTCTTCACCCGGTGGTGGATCTCGCGGATCGTCGCGTCCTTGGTCATCAGCGCGCGGTCGCGGCGGCGCACCTCGGTCACATCCCGCACCAGCACCAGCGCGCCGATCGGCACACCGGCCGGGAGCAGCGGCAGCGCCCGCATCAGCACTGTCGCGCCGCGGGCCTCCACCTCCTGCCGCGGCGGTGACTCGCCGCGCAGGGCGGCCAGGATCCGCTCGGCCGCGTCGTTGCCCTCCAGCGGGTCGGCGGCGAGCCGGCTGAACAGCACGGACAGCTCCTCGCCGACCAGATGGGCATTGAAACCGAGCCGCCGGTACGCGGACTGGGCGTTCGGGCTGGCGTAGGTGACCTTGCCGGCCGCGTCGAGCCGGATCAGCCCGTCGCCGACCCGCGGGGCGGAAGTGGTCTCACCCGGGTGCCGCGGCGGCGGGAAGGTCCCGTCGGACACCATCTGCGCCAGGTCGTCCGCGGTGGTCAGATAGTTGAGCTCGAGCTGGCTGGGCGTACGCGCGGTGGACAGGTTGGTGTCCCGCCCGATCACGGCGATCACCTCGGCGTACTCGGCCGGGCCGACGGTCTCCTGCTTGCGCACCGGGATCGCCTCGTGCCGGGCCGGGGTGTCGCCGTACCAGACCGGGTCGCCCTCCCGCCAGATCCGCCCCTGGGCGAGCGCGATGTCCAGGTGCGCGATCTCCGGCCCGCCGACGATCTTGCCGACCTGGTCGTCCTGGTAGGCGGTCGGCGCGGTGGTCGGGCGCACCTGGGCGACGCACAGATACGCCCGCGGATCGCCCTCGGCCGCGCGGACCGGCACCCACAGCAGCAGGTCGGCGAAGGACAGGTCGGACAGCAGCTGCCAGTCACCGGCCAGCCGGTGCAGCTGGTCGATGTCGGCGGGGCCCAGGCCGGTGTGCTCCTCGGCCAGATCGCGCAGGGTGGACACGCGGCCAGCCTGCCACGGGTTTGTTTCTAGAGAGTCGCGGTGATCTTCTTGAGGCCGCGTGGCGCGTCCGGGTCCTCGCCGCGGGCCAGCGCCAGAGCCAGCGCCAGGCGCTGCATCGGGAGGATGTCGAGCAGCGGCGCGTACCGCTCGTCGACCGCCGGCACGGCCAGCCGCCCGGAGGCGCCCGGCACGTCGGAGGGGCCGACCGTCACCACGTCGGCCCTGCGCTCGCCCAGGCGCCGCACCACGTCGCTCATCGCCCGGCCGCCCGGCCCGCTGCCGACCACGGCCAGCACCGGGACGTCGGGGTCGGTCATCGCCAGCGGCCCGTGCAGCAGGTCGGCGCCCGAGAAGGCGAGCGCCGGGAGGTAGGAGGTCTCCATCAGCTTCAGCGCGGTCTCGCGCGCCGTCGGGTACGCGTACCCGCGTCCCGTCGTCACCATCCGCGACGCGAACCGGTACCGCTGCGCCAGATCCTCCGCCGACCGATCGGCCAGCGCCTGCTCGGCCAGCGCCGGCAGCTCGGCCAGCGCGGCACGCTCCTCGGGCGGTGGCGTGCCGTCACCGCCCCGGATGCCCTCGATCAGCAGCAGCAGGGCGAGCAGCTCGGCGGTGTAGGTCTTCGTCGCCGCGACCGCCCGCTCGTGCCCGGCCGCGACGTCCAGCGACAGCTCGGCCGTCGTCGCCAGCACCGAATCGGGGTTGTTCGTGACCGCCAGGGTCAGCGCCCCGGTCTCCCGCGCCACCTTGAGCACCTCGGTCAGGTCGGGCGACCCGCCGCTCTGGCTCACCCCGACGACCAGCGCGTCGGAGAGGTCGGGCCGGGCGCCGTAGAGCGTGACCGTGCTCGGTGAGGCCAGCCCGACGGGGATGCCGAGTCGGATCTCGGTCAGGTAGGCCCCGTAGAGCGCGGCGTGATCGGAGGTGCCCCGGCCGACGAAGACGACGTGCCGCGGGCGCCGCTCGGCCACCTTCGCCGCGACGTCGGCGATCGCTGCCGCGTGCTCACCCTCGAGCAGACGTGCATATCCCTCGGGCTGCTCCGCGATGTCCGCGGCCATCCCCGCGCCACGCTCCGCCACCGCTTCCTCCTTCGTCGATGCTTGGTCCATGCGCAATCGTGCACGAAACGGCGCTGTGAAGCAAACTTTCGAGCAGTACTGCGCACGAGCCCGGGACTGACATATCGAGGATCGTCGCCTAGGCTTCGCCTCGGTGGCGCGGCCCGCGCAACTTGCAGTAATTGGCACATCCGCTCCGCGCGGAGGAAGAGGCCCCCGACAGCCATGGACGACTCCCGGCGTTCCGCCGACCGCGACCTCGAGCAGGCGCGCGCGGCGATCGAGCGCGGTGAGATGCGCCATGCCGCCGCCCACCTGGCCGGTGCGCTCGCGCACGCGCCCACGCTGCCCGAGGCCCACGAGATGCTCAGCCACCTGGCTGCCCGGGCCGGCGGCGCGCTCGACCTCTTCCCGCTGGAGCAGCACGCCCCGGTGGGCGCCGTCGTCGCGCGGGCCCACCTGCTCGCCGCGGCCGGGCGCCCCGAGGACGGTCTGCCGCTGCTCTTCGCCGCCAGCGGGCACACGCCGGGCCGCGACTGGGCCGGCGTGCCGTGGGTGACCGACCCGACGCTGGGCCTGCGCGTCGAGCCCGACCTGCTGGCCCGCAACGTCATGCGGCTGTGCACCTCGATCGGCGACCCGGAGCCCGAGGCGGCCGGCGAGGTGCTGCGGCCCTACCTGACCGTGGTGACCCATGCGATCGCCGTGCATCCGGCGCACGCGCTGCTGCTCGGCGCCGGCTCGGCGCTGGCCCGCCGCGCGGGTGAGGTGACGCTGGCGGTGGACTGGGCGCTGCGCGGCGCGCGCGCCCGGCCGTCGAAGCTCGCCGAGATCTGGCTCGGCTACGCCTACCGCAGCGCCGGCCGCGTCGGCGAGGCCTTGGCGGCCCTGCGCCGGGCCGTCGCCCACGACCCCGACGACCTTTCCGTGTACGCGGACATCGCCGGCACCCTGGCTGACGCCGGTCGCATGGACGACGCCCTGGCCTGGATCGACCGGGCACTGGCCAAGGACCCGACCTTCGACTGCGCGGTGCACACCGCCCACCGGTTGCGGTACCGGGCCGACGGCGACCTCGAGCACTTGGTCCGGCTGGCCGACTTCGCCCGCGACCACCCCGACGACACGCACGAGCACACCGACCTGGCCGAGTGCTGCAGCGTCACCCCCTGGCTCAGCGGCGTCCCGCCGATCACCCGCGAGCTGCCCGACCAGCGCCGGCGGCCACCCACCACGGCGGCCCCGACGGCCACCTCGGTGGAACGCCTGCTGCGCGTGGCCCGGCAGACGTGGCCGCACCCGCCGGCCGCCTACGACGCCGCGGTGAGCCTGGTGCTGGTCGAGCCCGACCAGTTGATCGCGCTGGTAGCCGACCCGCCGGAGGGCCCGGAGGCGGACCGGCGCGCGGCCCGGGTGTGGGCCTGTATCGGCCTGCTACACCACGGCGCGGACGAGCCGTGGATGGTCTCCACCCGCCGGCGCCGGCTGATCGATCTGGCGATGGGCGGCGCGGACGCCATCACCGAGGCCGCGATGTTCGCGATGGTCACCTATGCCTGGGTGGAACCGGAGGCCCGGGCCGACGTGCGCGCCCTGATCACCGGCCGGCTGATGGGCATCGCGGCGCCGAGAGGCAAGGACGGCCGGAAAGAGGGCCGCACGGACAGCGGCGAGGCCGACGACCGGCGCGACAAGCCGCCGCTGGCGGCGTCGCCGATCGCATGCTCGGTCGCCCAGCTCGCGCTCGCCACCCCGGGCCTGCGCGCCGAAGCCCGCGACCTGGCGACGGAGGTCGTGGCCGCCGAGGAGGCCCGCACCCGCCCGCGGATCCCGCGCCAGCGGCAGCGACGCACCCGGCCGGTCCGCCGTCAGCTGCTGCGCTGGCTCACCCGCTGAACAGCTAGCCGTCGATCACCGCGATCAGATCGCCCTCCTGGACGACGTCGCCCTCGTTGACCGCCAGCTGCGACACCGTGCCGTCGGACTCGGCCAGCACCGGGATCTCCATCTTCATCGACTCGAGGATCACCAGCGTGTCGCCCTCGGCGACCGCGTCGCCGGTGGAGGCCACGACCTTCCACACGTTGGCCACCATCTCGGCGCGGACTTCCTCAGCCATGGCGATGCACTCCTTCGTCGGCGCCTGCTAGTGCAGGTATCCAATCATGGTTCGGCGGAGGGGGAATTCAGGCTGTGGATAAGCCGTCCTCAACCCCGCCACCACCCTTGACCGGACTGAAGACCGAGCTCGACTACCATCGGGGCCGTCGAGAGGAGTCATCATGGCGAAGAAGGCCCGTAAGAAGAAGGCCCGCAAGAAGAGCAGCGCCAACCACGGCAAGCGGCCGAACAGCTGAGACATAACGAAGCCCCGACGGATCACCGGCGGGGCTTCGTC
>NZ_JBFAZH010000170.1:0-9773 GCF_040681735.1 Actinoplanes sp. NPDC051633
GCACGTGACGCTCCAGCCCGGCGCGCGGCTCGACCTGCCCTGGCAGCCCGGCTACAACGCGCTGGTCTACGCGCTCTCCGGCACCGGCACGGTCGGCGCCGAGGCCCGGCCGATCCAGATGGGCCAGCTCGCGGCCTTCGGCCCGGGCGACGCGATCCGCGTGTCGTCCACATCGGAGCTGGACCTGTTCGTCATGGGCGGGCAGCCGATCCGCGAGCCGGTGGCGCACTACGGGCCGTTCGTGATGAACACCCGCGCCGAGCTGATGCAGGCCTTCGAGGACTTCCAGAAGGGCCGCCTCGGCGTCATCCCGGCCGAGCGCCTGCCGCACACCGACTGAGCGGTCAGTAACGCTCGACAAGGTGCTCGCGGCCCGGCGGCGGGTCGTACGGGTCCGGCCAGTAGTCGACGATGCGGGTGATCAGGCCCTGGTCGGACACGTCGAGCCAGACACACGCGTCCTGCCGCTGATCCGGCGCGTCGACCTGGACGTCGAGCAGCAGCGCCGCGGACCGGCCGTCGGCGACGATCCGGCGCACGGCCAGATGCCAGTCGCCGGGATACTCGGCGTTGAACCGCAGGAACGACTCCCGGCCGCGGATGCGCTCGCGGGTCTGCGGCATCTCGTACACCACATCGCCGGCCAGCAGGCCGGACAGCCCGGCCCAGTCCCGCCGCTCGAGCCGATCGACATAGTCCTGGGCAGCGCGCCTGGTCGCATCCACGGCCGGGAGAATACCGCCGTGCCAGGATGGGCCGCATGTCGCGCATCGTGGTGGTCAACTTCGTGACGCTGGACGGTGTCATCCAGTCGGTGCTCTCCGCCGACGAGGACCGTGACGGCGGGTTCGAGGCCGGCGGCTGGGTGCAGCCGTACATGGACGAAGTCGTCGCACGCGTGATGAGCGAGGCGACCACCGGCGCCGGCGGCCTGTTGCTCGGGCGCCGCACCTACCAGAACTTCGCCGCGACCTGGTCGGTCGCCGACCGCGGCGAGCCCGCCGTCGCGGCGCTCAACCGGATGCCCAAGTACGTCGCGTCGACCACCCTCGCCGCCACGGACTGGGAGAACAGCCGGATCCTCGGCGAGGACCTGGTCGCCGAGGTGACCGAGCTCAAGAAGCAGCCGGGCGGCGACATCGTCGTCTTCGGCAGCGGCCGGCTGATCCCCGCGCTGGCCGCGGCGGACCTCATCGACCGGTACACGCTGCTGACGTTTCCACTGGTCCTCGGCACCGGCAAGCGGATGTTCGCCGACGGCTTCGCGCCCGCCACGCTGACGCTGCTCGGCAGCGAGGTGTCCACGACCGGAGTGGTCGTGCTGCGGTACGGCCGCGCCTCAAGCACCAACACCGGCGGTTAGGGCCAGCCGCAGCCTGATTTCGTCCTCGGTGTCCGGCGCCGCCGTCACTGCATGAGCCACATCGCGCCGACGCCCAGCAGGACCATGATCAGGATTGCGATGAGCAGGCCCTTCTCTGCGGCCAGGGCCGGGTCGACCGGGGTAACGTCTGTGGTGACCGGCTGTGTGGTGATCGGCTCGGAGCTCATCGCTACCTCCGGGGGGACGGAGAGACTGTCGGACGTTTTCCGGAGTGCGGAACCCCGGAACCCGGCTTACCGTGAGGGCGTCGTCGACCTCGGAAGGGCTGCTTGTGCCGCTGACGGACTGGTTCCTCACCGCGGAGGAACGCGGCAACCCGGACACCTCCATACCCACCTGGACCGCTGGAAACACGGCCGAAGCGCTGATACACGGTAAAACGTATTTCGACCGTCTGGTGGCTGAAGTGGAAAGCCTGGACGCAGGCGATCTGCTTTTCTTCACGGACTGGCGGGGTGATCCGGATGAACGCCTGCGCGACGAAGGCCCCACGATCGCCGAACTCTTCTCCGCGGCGGCCAAGCGCGGAGTGATCGTCAAGGGCCTGCTGTGGCGGTCACACCTGGACAAGTTCTCCTATTCCGAGGAGGAGAACCGCAGCCTGGGCGACGACATCGCCGCGGCGGGTGGCGAGGTGCTGCTGGACCAGCGGGTACGCCGCGGCGGCTCGCACCACCAGAAGCTCGTGGTGATCCGCCGGCCCGGCCGGCCGGAGCAGGATATCGCATTCGCCGGCGGCATCGACCTGTGCCACAGCCGCCGCGACGACGCCGACCACGGCGGCGACCCGCAGCCCATCCAGATGTCCAAGGCCTACGGCGACCACCCGCCCTGGCACGACGTTCAGCTGGCGCTGCGCGGCCCGGTGGTCGGCGCGCTCGACCTGACCTTCCGCGAGCGCTGGTGCGACAAGGTGCCCCTGGATCAGCACGGGCCGATCTCCACGATCGAGGACAAGCTCAAGGGCGCCGACCTGCACGCCGACGAGCTGCCCGAGCAGCCGCCGGACCCGCCGGAGGCCGGCCCGATGGCGATCCAGGTGCTGCGGACCTACCCGGCGATGCGCCCGCCCTACGGCTTCGCCAAGCTGGGTGAGCAGACCGTCGCCCGCGGCTACACCAAGGCGATCAAGCGGGCCCGCCGGCTGATCTACCTCGAGGATCAGTATCTGTGGTCGAGCGAGGTGGCCGAGCTCTTCGCCGACGCCCTGCGCCAGCATCGCGACCTGCACCTGATCGCGGTGGTGCCGCGGCACCCGGACGTCGACGGCCGGTTCGCGCTGCCGCCCAACCAGGTGGGCCGCGAGCAGGCGATCAGCCTGTGCTCGCGGGCGGCGCCCGAGCGGGTGCACGTCTACGACGTGGAGAACCACGAAGGCACCCCGGTGTACGTGCACGCCAAGGTCTGCGTGGTCGACGACGTGTGGGTGAGCGTGGGCAGCGACAACTTCAACCGCCGGTCGTGGACGCACGACAGCGAGCTGTCCTGCGCGGTGCTGGACGAGCGGGTGGACGGACGTACGCCGGCCGATCCCGCCGGGCTCGGCGACGGCGCCCGCCGCTTCGCGCGGGACCTGCGGCTGGAGCTGCTGCGGGAGCACCTGGACGCGGACAGCGACGAGGGCCTGCTGGACCCCGAGGAGGCGGTACGCACGGTGAACGCGACCGCCGACCGGCTGCGGGACTGGCACAAGGGCGGGCGCAAGGGCCCCCGGCCGCCGGGCCGGCTCGTGCCGCACGAGACGACACGGCTGCCGTGGTGGCAGCGCCTGTGGGCGGTGCCCGCGTACCGGATGGTCTACGACCCGGACGGCCGCGCGTGGCGGGAGCGCCGGGCCGGCAAATGGTAGGGCTGGGCATACCCCGTTCGTAGTGCCGGACGGCTGTCCCGAGGATGAGCCCGGCACCTACCTTGAGTCGCATGTCCAGCATCTGGCCGGCGTTGCGATCCCGGCGCTTCCTCTACTCGTCCTGGCCGTGGCGGGCCCTGCTCTACGTGGTCACCACGGTGATGGTGGCGGCCCCGGTGGCCGCCGCGACCTGGGTGGTCACCCTGCCCTGGTTCGTGATCGCCAACGACCTGCGGCAGGGCCGGCTCCCGGACACCACGCGCCTGGTCTTCCTGGTGCTGAGCGTCGTCGTGCTGGCGGTCTTCGGCCCGCTGGTCGCGGTTCCTCTCGCCGTCCTGGAACGCCGCCGACTCGCGCTCCTGGACGCCCGCCCGATCCGGACCCCGCACCTGCCCACGCCGGCCGACCCGATCGCCTGGCTGCGCGTCCGCTACACCGAGGCCGCCACCTGGCGCGAGGTGCTCTACGGTCTGCTGTTCGCGCTGGTGGTCCCGGTCGTCTACGGCGTGCTGACGCTGTTCGCCGGGCTGGTCCTGGCGCTGGTCGCGTCGCCGCTGCTCATCGCCGGCGACGGCCTCGACATGAACGTCGGCCGATGGACGGTGGACACGCCGGGCGAGGCGACCGTCGCATCGGTGACCGGCCTGCTGCTGATCGTGCCGGTGTTCTACCTGGTCTCGGCGGTGACCGGGGCGCAGGCCTCGGCCGCCCGGTCGCTGCTCGGCGATCGGTCGGTGGACGGCGAGCTGCGTGAGGTGAACCGGTCGCGTGCCCGGCTGGTGGACGCCTTCGAGGCGGAGCGCGGCCGGATCCAGCGCGACCTGCACGACGGCGCCCAGCACCAGCTGACCAGCCTCACCCTGCAGCTCGGCATGGCCCGGCTGGACCTGCCGGCGGGCTCCCCCGCGGTGGAGCCGCTGGACCGGGCGCACGCGCAGGCCAAGGATCTGATGGTGATGCTGCGCGACATCGTGCACGGGATCCGGCCGCAGGTGCTGGGCGATCTGGGGCTGATGCCGGCGCTGCGGGAGCTGGCCGGGCGTACGCCGCTGCCGGTGCACGTGACCGGCCCCGAGGTGCTCACCCGCCCGCCCGAGCAGGTGGAGACCACCGCGTATTTCGTCGCCTCGGAGGCGCTGGGCAATGTGGCGAAGCACGCGCTGGCGACCAGGGCCGACGTGACCGTGTCGTGGTCGGGAGAGGCCTTCGTTCTCGAGGTACGCGACGACGGGGCGGGCGGGGCGGACCCGGCGGCGGGCAGCGGCCTGACCGGGCTGGCCGACCGGGTGGCCGCGGTCGGGGGTCGCCTGCTGATGGCCAGCCCGCCCGGTGGGGGCACGCTGGTCCGGGTGGAGCTGCCGTGCCGGTGAGCGGTGTCAGCGTGGTTCTGGCCGAGGACGGTGTGCTGCTGCGGGAGGGGTTGTCCGGCCTGCTGGACCGGTTCGGCTTCCCGGTGGTGGCCGCGGTGGGTGACGCCGTCGCCCTCGTCGAGGCCGTCGGCGCGCACCGGCCCGGCCTGGTGATCACCGACATCCGCATGCCGCCGGACAACACCGACGACGGGCTGCGGGCGGCGGTGGCGTTGCGCCGGGCGCGGCCCGCCCTGCCGGTCGTGGTGCTCAGCCAGTACGTGCAGGTGGAGTACGCGTCGGCGCTGCTCGACACGGGCGGCGGGGTCGGTTACCTCCTGAAGGACCGGGTCGTCGACGTCGCCGACTTCGTGGCGTCGCTGCGCACGGTGGCCGAGGGCGGAACGGTGATCGACCCGGAGGTGGTGCGCCGGCTGCTGAGCCGCGACCCGCTGTCGGCGTTGTCCACACGGGAGCGTGAGGTGTTGGGCCTGATCGCGGAGGGCCAATCCAATTCAGCGATCGCCGCGCGGCTGTTCGTGAGCGAGGCGGCCGTCGGCAAGCATGTCGGCAACATCCTGACGAAGCTCGACCTGCCGCCGGCCGAGGACACGAACCGCCGCGTCCTGGCGGTCCTGACCTACTTGCGCTCGGAAGGCATGCCTAAGTAGAACGGTCGCGGGCGCTCGTCAACTCAGGTAACCGCGGGAGAACGCGGTGGCCACGGCGGCCGCCCGGTCGTTGACGCCGAGTTTGGCGTACACGTGCAGCAGGTGGGTCTTGACCGTCGCCTCGCTGATGAACAACTGCCGTGCCGCGTCGCGGTTCGTCGAGCCCCGGGCGATCAGCCGCAGGACCTCCAGCTCGCGGTCGGACAGGGGCTCCGACGCCGGCTTGCGCATCTGCCCCATGAGCCGGGTCGCGACGGCGGGCGAGAGCACCGCCTGTCCCCGCGCGGCCGCCTCCACCGCGCGGAACACCTCCTCGCTCGGCGCGTCCTTCAGCAGATAGCCGGTGGCCCCGGCCTCGATGGCCGACAGGACGTCGCCGTCGGTGTCGTACGTCGTGAGCACCAGCACGCGCGACGGCACGCCGAGCCGGGTCAGCTCCTTGATGGCGGCGACGCCGTCGGTCCTCGGCATGCGCAGATCCATCAGGATCACGTCGGGCTTCAGCCGCTGCCCGGCGACGACGGCCTCCGCTCCGTCGCCGGCCTCACCGAGCACCTCGAACCGGGGGTCGGCGCCGAACATGCCCCGCAGCCCGTTGCGCACCACCGGGTGGTCGTCGACGATCAGCAGCGAGATCACACCGCACCTCCCGCAGGAATGGCCGGCACGGTGGCCGAGATGGCCGTGCCGCCGCCCGGCTCCGACTCGATGTCCAGCCGGCCCGCCAGGCGCTGCACCCGCTGCCGCATGCCGGCCAGGCCGAACCCACCGGCGGCGGAGCCGGTGGCACGCTTGCCGTCCGGCTCGAAGCCCACCCCGTCGTCGCGGACGTCGAGAGTCACCAAATCCTCCATGTAGGACAGAGTGAGGCCGACCCGGGTGGCTCGCGCGTGCTTGGCCACGTTGGCGAGTGCCTCCTGCGCGGTCCGCAGCAGCGCCACCTCGACGTCGGTGTGCATCGGCCGGGCGTCGCCGGTGGTGGTGAGCACCGCGGCGATGTCGTTGGCCGCCGACCACCGCTGGGCCACGACGCCGATCGCCTCCGGCAGCCGGGCCTGGGCCAGCACGGCCGGCTCCACGGCGTGCACCGACCGCCGCGCCTCGGTCAGGCTCTCGCGGGCCAGGTTCGTCGCGGTCGCCAGGTGCCCGCGCAGCGTCGGCGGGTCGTCGAGCGTCTTCTCGGCGGCCTGGAGCTGGGTGAGGATGCCGGCCAGGCTCTGGGCGAGGGTGTCGTGGATCTCCCGCGCCATCCGCTGCCGCTCGTCCGACACTCCCGCCTCCCGCGCCTGCACCAGCAGCTGAGCGTGCAGGGCGGCGTTCTCGGCGAGCGCCCTCTCCAACTCGACGAGGGCGCGCTTCTGCTTGACGTTGCGGTGCTCGGCCATGTCGTAGACGTGGAAGACGGCCGAGGACAGCACGGCGGAGATCAGGCCGATGGCCAGCCAAGCCCACCACAGGTTGTCGGCCCGGATGGATTCGACCCCGCCCAGAAACGCCACGGCCGAGATCAACGCGGTGGCCGTGGCGCCGGCATACCGCCAGCGGCCGGTCAGGTAGTGGAAGGCGTGGGGATAGCCGGCGAAGGCGAGGAAGCCGTACCAGGGCGCGAGCGCCACCAGGCCGGCGGCCAGCGCCATCAGCCCCGCGAAGTACAGGCGCGGGTGGCGACCCGCGCGGAGCGGGTGGAACCAGACGAGCCAGAGCAGGGCCGCCGCCGAGAGCCCGAGGACCGTCGGAACGTGCACCAATCCGCGCCAGAGCGGCTGCAGCAAGGTGATGAGGACGCTGATCGCCAGCAGCGCGTACGGCAGGACGTTGAACCACCGGTCCTCGGTGCGCTCCCAGCGGTCGAACTCGGCCCGCAGGTCGGCCTCGATGCTCACTGTCACTCCCAGCGGAAGTATCGCGAGGCCAGCACGCCGGCCACGATCGCCCACCCCAGCGTGACGGCCAGGTGCAGTGGCTGCGGCCAGTGACCGGCGGTGGCGTCCTGCAAGGATTGCACGCCGGCGCCGAGCGGGGTCAAGTCGCTGATCGTCCGCAGCACGTCGTTCATGGCGGCGCGCGGCACCCACAGGCCGCCGAAGAAGGCAAGCGGGAAGAACACAATGGAGCCGACCGCTCCGGCGCTGCGGCCGGTCGGCGCCAGCGCGGCGACGAGCATGCCGACGGCGAACAGCGCCAGCGCGAGCAACAGATAGCTGATCAGGTAGGCGGGCACCAGGCGGGGCAGGTCGACGTCGAACGCCAGCCGGGCGACGGCCACCATGACGAGCATCGTCAGCACGGACAGGATCGTGGCCATCAGCAGCTGGGCGCCGATCATCTCCCCCGGCCTGACCGGGGTCGTCCGCAAGCGTCGCAGCACGCCGTTCTCGCGGTAGGTGGCGAACAGCTGGGACAGCCCGGTGAGCGCGAACAGCGCGATGCCGATCGCCACGATGATCGGCAGGTAGAGGTCGATCACCCGCGCGCCGCCGAGGTCCGGATCGGGCTGCCGCATCGACGGCACCGACCCGAGGACGACGAGCAGCAGCGGGGCGAACGCGACGGCGAAGAACACGCCGATCGGCTCGCGGAAGAAGAGTCTGGTTTCGGAAACGGTCAGGCGGTGCAGTGCGGTCATCGACATAGGGAAATCCTGCGGTCCGGCATCGGCGCGCCGAATCGACTCCGCGGCCATGGCCCGCGCCGGCCGGGGCGGACTCGCCGATCAACCGATCGGTTGATGCGGTCGCCGGTCAGAGACTCCAGTTGGCCGGGACCCAGATCGGCGCGTCCGGGAGACCGTTCAGGGCGAGGGTGACCTGCCAGGCGCGCATCGGCGGGCGGCCCGCGGCGTCCCAGCGCTTGAGGATGTCGAGCGCGTCGTTCGCCCAGCGCTCCGGCTCGGCGCCGCCCGACAGGATCGCGCCGTCCGGCAGGATCGCCGCGCCGCCGGTGCGGTCCTCGTCCAGCAGCATCAGGCAGTTCTGGTCCACGCCCGGGATGGCCGCGTGGGTGGCTCGGCGGTGCCAGACGCCGGCCGCGTACCAGAGGTCGCGGTAGCCCAGGGCGCCCAGCGGCGGGTCGAACCGCGGGCCCTTCTCCTCCCGCAGGGCGGCCAGCTCGCCGGGGGCGGCCGGCGCCGGATGGGCGAACTGGTGGGCGGCCGTCAGCGGGCCGGACGCGCTCATGAAACCGGACGGGCAGAC
The DNA here is from genome assembly GCF_040681735.1 of Actinoplanes sp. NPDC051633. Taxonomy (NCBI): domain Bacteria; kingdom Bacillati; phylum Actinomycetota; class Actinomycetes; order Micromonosporales; family Micromonosporaceae; genus Actinoplanes; species Actinoplanes sp. NPDC051633. Next base: position 8,448 of record NZ_JBFAZH010000170.1, read on the forward strand.
CACCGACGCGGTGACCGGGCCGTCCGCGGTGCCGCGGACGGCCAGCACCGGGTGGGTGCCGGCGTGCTCGACCGGCACCACGGCGACGCCGCCCGGGTCGAGCTGACTGAGCCAGCGCGGGGACAGGCCGCCCACGCCGACGGTGACGATCACGCGGTCGAAGCGATGCCCGGGCGCGCCGGCGTACCCGTCGCCGTGGTCCACGCGTACCCCGGTGATCCCCGCCTCGGTGAGGGCGCTCGCGGCCCGCGCCGCGACGTCGGCCTGGACGTCGACGCTGATCACCGACGCGCCCAGGGTGGCCAGCAGCGCGGCGTTGTAGCCGGTGCCGGCGCCGATCTCGAGCACCCGCATGCCCGGCTCGACCTCGAGCGCTTCGATCATGATGGCCATCAGCGACGGCTGGCTGGACGAGCTGATCGGGACGCGGTGGTCGACCTTGGTGACCAGCACGTCGTCGCGGTAGACGGCGTCCAGGAAGCCGGGATCGCCGGGTTTGGTCCAGCGGCCGTGGCGGTCCTGGAAGCCGCGGCCGACGAACGCCTCCCGCGGCACCGTCGCAAACGCACGCGCCAGCTCGTCGCTGAGCGGCGCACCTCGGCGGATCTCCTCGACGTAGGCGGCCCGCCGATCAGTGTCGGTCATGCGACTACCGTACGGCGGCCACCGCCTGGGCGAGCCGGTCGGGGACGTCCTTGGCGTGGTAGATGTGCTCGGACGGCTCGATGTTCGCCAGGAAATCGGCGTAGATCACCGCCCGGCGCAGGTGGAAGATCGGCCGCATCAGCTCGACGGCGTGTTGCGGGTCGCTCTCCGGGAACGACGCCCGCCACCGCACCACCCACGCCGCGATAAGCGTCTCGGCGTCGCCGGCGTCGAGGCCCTCGACGAGCCGCAGGATGTCATCGGCCGGCTGCCCGGTCGTGGCGTCGCCCCAGTCCATGATCACCGGGTCGCCGGAGCCCACCCGAGTGTTGCCCGGGTGCAGGTCGCCGTGCACGATCGTGTCCGGCATCCGGCAGGCGGCGATCCGGTCGAGGCGGTCGGGCAGCGCGGTCATCAGCTCGCGCAGGCCGTCGACGGTGTCGTAGTGCGGCACCGCCACCCGCTCGAAGGTGGCTAGCGCGAGGCGGGCGTCGGGCATGCCGGTGGCGAGCAGGTCGTCGACCCGGCCGGCGAAGTGCTCCTGCACCGGGTGCCACTCGGCGGCGATCCGCGCGCGCACGTCGAGGCCGGCGCCGAACCCGTCCTCACCCGGCACGTGCGCGAGCAGCATGCGGCCCTGCTCCCCCGCCGCGAGCAGTGGCGGGACCAGCGCGGGCGAGA
>NZ_JBFAZH010000171.1:0-9771 GCF_040681735.1 Actinoplanes sp. NPDC051633
ACCCGGGGTCGGCATCACCGCGGGCGGCGCCGCCATCGGGTTGACCTTGCCGGAGTCGGACGGGCCGAGCCCCGGCCCGAACGTCACAAAGCCGATAACTCCACACAAAGCCGCCTGACCGGTAGCGAGGGCGATCGCGACGCGCACTGTGCGTCGGCGAGAAGCCACCCCCGTAACCCGTCCCGTCACAATGGCGGACTTTATGTCAAACGATCGATATACGCGAGCGTCACCGGCCGGTGAAGCCGGGTTTCCGCTTCTCCACGAAGGCCGTCGTGCCCTCCACCCGGTCCTCGGTGGCGAACAGCCCGGCGAAAAGCTGGCCCTCCCAGGCCAGGCCGGACGCGAGGTCCATGTCGAGGCCGCCGTCGATGGCCAGCTTGGCGGCCCGCAGGGCCAGAGCGGGACCCGTCGTGTACGGCCGGACGAGCTCCACCGCGGTGGCGTAGACGTCCGCGGCCGGCGCGACCCGGTCGGCCAGCCCGATGCGCAGGGCCTCCTCGGCGCCCACCATCCGGCCGGAGAAGATCAGGTCCTTCGCCCGCGCCGGGCCGACCAGCCTGGCCAGCCGCTGGGTGCCACCGGCGCCGGGGATGATGCCCAGCTTGATCTCCGGCTGGCCGAGCTTCGCGTCCTCGGCCACCACCCGCCAGTCACACGCCAGCGCCAGCTCACAGCCGCCGCCCAGGGCGTAGCCGTTGACCGCGGCGACCGTCGGCTTCCCGAGCCGGGCCACCGTGTCGAAGGCGCCGCTCAGGCGCTGCGCGTCGACCGACATGCTCTGGTACGTCTGCGCGAGGAACTCGTTGATGTCCGCGCCGGCCGCGAACACCTTCTCCCCGCCCCAGATCACCACCGCGCGCACCTCGGCGTCGGCGGCGGCCTGTGCCACCGCTGCCCGCAGCTCCTCCTGCACCTGCTTGCTCAACGGGTTCATCGGCGGCCGGTTCAGCCGGATCGTGCCGATGCCGTCCGCGGTCTCCAGATTGACGAATTCGCCGTCCACAGCCCCACCACCACTCACAGATCGCGTTTCGGGCCAGCCTAGGCTGAAGGCCGGGAGGGGTGATGATCACCTACTACAAGGACCGCGACGTGCTGATCACCTCCGACCGGGTGCGGATCGCCGGCCACGAGTGGGCGCTGGACGATCTCGCGCAGGTGTGGCACCGGCGCGGGCGCCGGCTGTGGGGCAAGGTGGCCGGTCGCGGCGCCCTGGCCCTCGCGATGCTGGTCCCGGTCGGCCTCGGCGCGATCGGGGTGCTGCTGGCCCTCGCGCTGCGCTCCTCCGCCGGGATGACGGTCGCCCTGGCCGGCGGCGGGATCCTCGTCGGACTGATCGCGCTGCCGCTGGCCGACGTGCTGCTCGAGCGGGTCGACCGGTCCTACGACCGGGGCAGCCGCAACCTGGAGATCTGGGCCCGGGTGCGGGGCGCCGACGTGCTGCTGCTGGCGACCGACAACCGGCAGCGCTTCGGTCAGATCTACCGAGCCCTGCAGCGCGCCCTCGAGGGCGGCCCGATCATCCGCTGAAGATTGCCCGAAACTCCCTCCTGGATCGCCCCGAACAGGGACGATCAGGGAACCATGAGAGCAACACAGGTTCGACCCACGGGCACCGAGCGGACGTTCGGCGAGGACGAGATCATCGTCACGAAGACCGATCTGCGCGGCGTGCTGACCTATGCCAACGACGTCTTCCTGCGCATCTCCGCGCTGACCGAGGACGAGGCGATCGGCCAGCCGCACAGTCTGATCCGGCATCCCGACATGCCCCGGGCCGTCTTCAAGCTGCTGTGGGACACGCTCAAGGAGCGCAAAGAGCTTTTCGCGTACGTGGTGAACCTGGCCTCCGACGGTGCCCACTACTGGGTCCTCGCGCACGTGACGCCGTCGTTCGACGCGCACGGCAAGGTGGTCGGGTACCACTCCAGCCGGCGCAAACCCGAGACGGCGGCGGTGGCGGCGGCCAGTGACCTCTACGGCAAGCTGCGGGCCGAGGAGCGCCGGCACTCGAGCTCGCCGGCCGCGCTGGACGCGAGCTGGCGGATGCTGCAGCAGACGCTCGCCGACCGCGGCCAGACCTACGAGCAGTTCGTCTGGGAACTGACGAACGGGGTGCCCTCATGATGCGGCGTACCGCGGCCGGGGCCGTCGGCGGCCCCGACAACGAGCACGTGCTCAAGCTGATCGAAGAGGTGTGCCGCAAGGCCGCGGCCGGCGACTTCGAGGTGCGGCTGCCGTCGCTCGGCGACTCCGATCAGGCCAGGGCAACGCGTACCGCGCTGAACGGCCTGCTGGACAACACCGACGCGTTCGTCCGCGAGTCCGGCGCCGCCCTCGAGGCGGCCGCCGAGGAACGCTTCCACCGGCGCTTCCTGACCCGCGGCATGCAGGGCGCCTTCCGCAACGCGGCCAAGCAGATCGCCGAGTCCAGCCACCAGATGAGCGTCACGGCGGGCCGGGTCAACGAGGCCGCCAGTGCTCGCGTGGCGCTGGCCGACGAGCTGGAATCGGCCGTGCTGACCGTTTCCGAGCAGGTCGCCACCGCGGCCACCGAGATGGGAGCATCGGCGAACGGGCTGGCCGACTTCGCCCGCGAGGCGGTCGCCGACGCCGAGCGCGGCCTGGACACGGTCACCTCGCTGCGCAACGCCTCCGACCAGATCCGGCACGCGGTCGACCTGATCAACCAGGTCGCCTCGCAGACCCGCCTGCTGGCCCTGAACGCGACCATCGAGGCGGCCCGGGCCGGTGAGGCGGGCCGCGGCTTCAGCGTGGTGGCCGGCGAGGTCAAGACGCTGGCCAACGAGACCAGCAGCTCCAGCGAGGAGATCATGGGCCAGGTCAACACCGTCCAGCAGGCGGCCGCCGACGCGGTCGCCGTGCTGGAGGCGGTGACCGGCAGCATCCGCGAGATGAGCGGGCTGGTCAACGGCATCGCCTCGGCCGTCGACGGCGGCCACGACTCGGGCACGGCGGGCCTGTCCCGGCTGGCCGAGGTGCTGCGCTCGGAGGTCCACCGCTTCGTGGCCAGCGCGCGGGGTTAGCCGGCGTAGAGGGCTTCGATGTCGGCGCGGGTCGGCAGGGACGGGTACGCGCCGAGCTTGCGCACGCACACGGCCCCGGCGGCCGACGCCCAGCGCACCGCGTCCGCAAGGTCCCGCCCCTCGCCCCAGGCGACCGCCAGCGCGCCGCAGAAGGCGTCCCCGGCCGCCGTGGTGTCGACGACCTCGACCGGGAACGCCGGCACCTTGACCGAGGCGCCGTCCCGGTCCGCGTACCAGGCGCCGGCCCCACCCAGGGTCAGCACCACCCGCGGCACCACCTCGAGCAGCTCAGCCACGTCGGGCTCGTGGGCGCCGGTGATCGCCCGCGCCTCGACCTCGTTGACCACCAGCAGGTCGACCGCCGCCAGCAGATCCGGCGGCAGGGCCCGGGCCGGCGCCGCATTGAGCAGCACGCTCGTCCCGCCGGCCTGCGCGGCGCGCGCCGCCTCGGTCACCGTGGCGACCGGGATCTCCTGCTGGCACACCAGCACGTCGGCGCCGGCGATCAGCGACTTCTCGGCGTCCGAGAGGTTCACGAAGGTGCGATTGGCGCCGGGGCTGACCAGGATCGAGTTCTCCCCCGCGCGGTCCACCATGATGACCGCCACGCCGGAGGTGCCGTAGCTGGTCCGCATCGACGACACGTCCACCCCGGCCGCGGCCAGCCGCGCGTTGATCGTCACGCCGAACGAGTCGGAGCCGATCGCCCCGAGAAACGTGCACTCGCCGCCCGCCCGGGCCGCCGCGATCGCCTGGTTCGCGCCCTTGCCGCCCGGCGTCATCACGAAGTCGTCGCCCAGCACCGTCTCGCCGGGGCCGGGCAGCTTGGCGGCCAGCCCGACCAGGTCCATGTTCGCGCTGCCGGCGACGACGATGCGGGGCGTGGTCATCAGGCCGCCCGGGCCGTGTACCGGTCGCCGTTGCGCTGCACGACCAGCGACAACCCGAAGGTCTTCGAGAGGTTCTCGGCGGTCATCGTCTCGCCCAGCAGACCGGCCGCCACCACCGTGCCCTCGCGCAGCAGCAGCGCGTGGGTGAAGCCCGGCGGGATCTCCTCGACGTGATGGGTGACCAGCACCATCGCGGGCGCATCGGGGTCCTCGGCCAGCTCGGCCAGCCGGCCCAGCAGATCCTCGCGGCCGCCCAGGTCGAGCCCGGCGGTGGGCTCGTCGAGCAGCATCAGTTCGGGGTCGGTCATCAGGGCGCGGGCGATCTGGGTCCGCTTGCGCTCCCCCTCGGACAGGGTGCCGAAGGTACGGTCGGCCAGCGTGCTCATGCCCAACTGCGCCAGCAGTGTCCGGGCCCGGGCCACGTCCTGGGGGTCGTAGCTCTCACGCCAGCGCCCGACGACCGACCAGGCCGCGGTGACGACCACGTCGAGCACCCGTTCCTCCGGCGGGATGCGCTCGGCGAACTGCCCGGTGGTGAGGCCGATCCGGGTACGCAGCTCGGTGATGTCGGTCCGGCCCAGGCGCTCACCCAGCACCCAGGCGACGCCACGGGTCGGGTGCAGCCGGCCGGAGGCGAGGTTGAGCAGGGTGGTCTTGCCGGCGCCGTTCGGGCCCAGCACCACCCATCGTTCGTCCAGCTCGACCTGCCAGGACAGGCCGCGCACCAGGTGGTTGCCGGAGCGGATCACGCTCACCTTGTCGAACGCGATAACGGTGTCTTCATCGGGCGGTGTCACGACGGAGGCCTCAGGCACGGAACCATCCAATCACGCCGCGTGGGACTAACCTGTGGTCGACCCGAAGACCTCGTCGCGGACCGCTTCCAGGGCCAGCCGCAGGGCGCCGTGCAGCACCGGCTCGACCGCCACCTGGCCCGGCACCACCCGCGGCGAGACGAGCGTGATCGCGGCCACCTCGCGGGCCACGCGGTCGGCGAGCTCGGCGCCGCCGGCCTCGCCGATCGCGCCGGCCAGCACCACCAGCGGCGGGTCCAGCACGACACAGATGGACGCCACGCCGAGGGCCAGTCGCCCGGCCAGCTCGTCCAGCACCGGCGCACCGGCCTCGCCGGCGGCCACCGCGGCCCGCACCACGTCGGCCGCCTCGGCGCCGCGGAACCCGTACTTGCGGCCGATCGCCTTGGCCGCGTCGTTGCCGACCAACGCCTGGAAGGCACCCCGCACGCCGCGCCGGGCGACGTCGCGCGGGACCTCCGCGCCCGGGACCGGCAACCAGCCGATCTCGCCGGCCGCACCGGTCGCGCCGTGGTGCAGCTTTCCGTCGATCATGGTGGCGAGGCCGACGCCGCGATCCACCCAGATCAGCGCGAAGTCGCTCTCCCCGACGGCCGCGCCGTTGTGCGCCTCGGCGACCGCGGCCAGATTCACGTCGTTGCCGAAGGCGACCGGGACGCTCAGGTCGCGGCGGAGCTCGTCGAGCAGGCCCTTCTGCCACCGCGGCAGGTCGTACGCGTACGAGATCTCGCCGGTCTTCGGATCGACCAGGCCGGGCGTGCCCAGCACGACGCGGCGCACCGAGGACGTGTCGGCACCGGCCCGCCCGGCGGCCTGGACCACCGCGCTGTGCACCACGCCGACCGGGTCGTCGGTGTCCTTGGTGGACTGCTCGACGCGGCCGACGATCGTGCCGGTGATGTCGGCGCAGGCGGCCGTCACCTGGTCGGGCCCGACCTCCACGCCGACCACGTGCGCGCTGCCCGGCGTCACGGCGTAGAGCTGGGCGTTCGGCCCGCGCCCGCCGGCCTGCTCGCCGACGCGCCGGACCAGCCCGCGCTCCTCCAGCCGCTCGACCAGCTGAGAGGCGGTGACCTTGCTGAGGCCGGTCATCTCGCCGAGCTGCGCACGGGTCAGCGGTCCCCGGCTCAGCAGCAGCTCGAGTGCCGCTCGGTCGTTCAGCGCACGCAACAACCGGGGCGTGCCCGGGAGACGAGTGGCGGCCATGCTGTTCCCCTTTGTTTCCGGTCGGACGGTCCGGCGGCCATCAGGTAAGCGGCAGCGTAACGGTCATCACGGCCGAGAATATTGCAGTCTGCCTGTCAATAGTCTCGAGCGTCGTGATCACGCGCACACTTGAACACGTTCAACAACTGTCGTACCGTCGAGACGACCACAATTGAACGTGTTCAAGAAAGGTGCCGATCGTGGACCACAAGGTCTGGATGTACCTGGCCTACCTGCTCATCAGCGTCGGGCTCACGGTGTGGGTGGCCACCACGCTCTCCCGCAACGGGCTGGTCTTCCTGGAGGACGTCTTCGCCGACGGCAAGCTCGCCCGGGCCGTCAACCAGCTCCTGGTGATGGGCTTCTATCTGCTCAATCTCGGGTATGTCGCGGTGGCCATGCGGTCCGCCGCGGCGGTGCCCAGCGCCAGCAAGGCGCTCGAGACGCTGTCGATGAAGATCGGGCTGGTGCTGCTCGTCCTGGGCGTCCTGCACTTCTTCAACGTCTTCTTCCTCAACCGGTACCGTCGCGGCCGCCTGCGCCAGCAACAGACCCGGCCGCCGCTCCCGCCGGCCGGGCGCCTGCCGATGCATCCCCCGTCGGGCCCACAGGGAGGGAGCTGGCCCAGCCATCCCGCCGTCCCGGACCGGCCCATGCCCCATCCGGGGACGACGCCGCCTCCCGCGCCGGCGTGATGGAGAGCCCCGAGCGGATCGGGTCGTTCACAGTGCTCTACGACGAGGGCTGCCCGATCTGCCGCGCGGCGCACCAGTGGCTCGCGGGGCGCGCTCAGCTCGTACCCCTGGCATTTGTCGCGGCCGGGTCGGACGAGGCCCGCGCTCGCTTCCCGGGCCTGGACCACGCAGCGACCCTGCGTGATCTCACGGTGGTCGCGGACACCGGCGCGGTCTACGTGCACGACGGAGCGTGGCTGGCCTGCCTGTGGGCGCTGTCCGACTACCGGGGGATGGCCGAGCGGCTCAGCTCACCCCGCCTGCTGCCCGCGGCGCGGAAGTTCATCGCCGCGGCGGCCGCAGTCCGACGTCAGACCCGGGGGGCGGGCTACGGTGACGCATGTGACGACGCCTGCCGATGACGCTGTGCCGACGCCGGCGGCCGCACCTCCGGAGCAGGCCACGCCCCGCAAGGGCAGCGCGCGAGGCGAACAGACCCGGCAGCTGATCCTGGAGACGGCGCTGCGGCTGTTCCGCGAGCGGGGGTACGCGGAGACCACGATGCGCGTGATCGCCAAGGAGGCCGGGGTCGCCGTCGGGAACGCGTACTACTACTTCGACTCCAAGGAACACCTGATCCAGGGGTTCTACGACCGCAATCAGGCCGCGCACCGGGCCGCCGCCGAGGCGGTGCTGAGCGCGGAGCACGACTTCGCCGCCCGGTTGCGGGGGGTGCTGCACGCCGGCATCGACGTGAACGAGCCGTACCACTCGTTCGCGGCGACGTTCTTCAAGACCGCGGCCGAGCCGACGTCGCCGCTCAGCCCGTTCTCGCGGGAGTCGTCACCGGCCCGCGAGGCGGCCATCGCGATCTTCCGAGACGTGGTCGAGGGGTCGTCGGTCAAGCTCGACCCCGAGCTGCGGCGTGAGCTGCCGGAGCTGCTCTGGCTGGCCTGGATGGGTGTGGTGCTCTTCTGGGTCTACGACCGGTCGCCCGGCAGCCGTCGCACTCGGCAGCTCATCGACGGCGCGGTGCCGCTGATCGACCGCCTCGTGGCGCTGTCGCGGCTGCGCGTGCTGCGGCCCGCGCTCCGGCAGATCCTCGCGCTGATCGAGACCATCCGGTAGTTACTCTGCGCATCCATCGCGCAATTACTCTGCGCTACACAGGTGGGGGATTCGGCCTGTCCGAACGGATGGTTTGCTGACCGGGCCCTTTCGCCGCGTAGTTACCGCCACGTAGCGTCATGACGGCAGGTGGATCTGGGGACGTCACCGGGATTTCGAACTTCGGGACCAGTTCGAACGCCCAGTGACACAGGTGAGCCGGGCACGCGGTCGATCTCGGGAGCGATCAGCGGCGTGCCCGGCTTATCGTTTCTCTTGGGAGCCGCCCGGTACCGCGGCCGCGGCCCCCTCACTTCTCCTCTTCGGGCCGCGGCCGCCCACCGTCCCAGAGTGGTAGCCCACCCACCTTTGCCGGCCGCCGACGCGTGGCTGAGCTACCACTTCCGCTCCCGCCGCCGCGCCGAACCCCAAAGTGGTAGCCCACCCACCTTTCGCGCTCCCCGACGCGTGGCTGAGCTACCACTTTCGCTTGCGTCGCCGGGCCGAGAGCCGCAGTGGTAGGCCAGCCACCCTTGTCGGCCGTCGACGCGTGGGTGGGCTACCAGTTTTTGCTTGGGGTGAAGGTGCGCAGGCGAAGGCTGTTGAGGACCACGAAGACCGAGCTCAGGGCCATGGCGGCGCCCGCGATCATCGGGTTGAGCAGGCCGGCGGCGGCGAGCGGCAGGCCCGCCACGTTGTAGGCGAAGGCCCAGAACAGGTTGCCGCGGATCGTGCCGAGCGCACGGCGGGACAGGCGGACCGCGTCGACCGCGGCGGTCAGGTCGCCCCGGACCAGGGTCAGGTCGGACGCCTCGATCGCCACGTCGGTGCCCGCGCCCATCGCCAGCCCGAGGTCGGCCTGGGCCAGGGCGGCGGCGTCGTTCACGCCGTCGCCGACCATCGCCACAACCTTGCCGCCGCGCTGCAGGTGTCGGACCGCCTCGACCTTGCCGGCCGGCGAGACCTCGGCGATCACGTCGGTGATGCCGGCCTGCTCGGCCACCGCTCGCGCGACCGGCTCGGCGTCCCCGGTCAGCAGGATCGGGTCCAGGCCGAGGCGACGCAGCCGGCGCACGGCTTCGGCGCTGGTCGGACGAACCGGGTCCGAGAGACCGATCTGCCCGGCCACCTCGCCGTCGACGACCACCTCCACCCACGTCAAGGCGGCGGCCTGTGGACGGTCACCGGAAACTGTCACACCCGGGCGGTACATTCCCACCCACCCAGTGCCCGGGGTGGGGGCGGTGGCGGCGGCCGCGCGCCGCACTTCGATCTTGCGATCGCCGACGCGGGCGGTCACGCCGACACCGACGGTGGCTTGGAAGTCGCGCGCCGCCGGGAGCGGCCCGGCCTCGCGGGCGGCGGCCGCGATCGCCCGGCCCAGCGGATGCTCCGACGCGACCTCGGCGGCTCCGGCCAGCCGCAGCACCTCTTCCGCGCCGTGCTCGAGAGCCGGCCCGGACAAGGCCGAGTCGCCCTCGACAACCGAGGCCGAGTCGCGCTCAACGGCCGACCCCGATGTGACCGCGCCACCCTCAACCGCCGGCCCGGCCGGTGTCGGTCGGGTCGCGGCCGGCTCGGGCTCATCGGCGGGGGCCGTGAAAGCAGCGCCCGGCCGCACCGCGGCCACCTTCATCGCTCCGGTGGTCACCGTGCCCGTTTTGTCCAGGAGGATCGTGTCGACGCGGCGGGTCGACTCCAGCGCGGTCACCCCCCGGATCAAGATGCCCAGCTGCGCGCCCCGGCCCGTGGCCACCAGCAGGGCCGTCGGCGTGGCCAGGCCCAGCGCGCACGGGCAGGCGATGATCAGGACCGCCACGGCTGCCGTGAAGGCGGCCGTCGCGCCGCCGCCCGTGCCGAGCCAAAAGCCCAGCGTGCCCAGCGCCAGCACCAGCACCACCGGCACGAAGACACCGGCGATGCGGTCGGCCAGGCGCTGCACCGCGGCCTTGCCGTCCTGCGCCGCCTCCACCAGCTTCGCCATCTGCGCCAGCTGCGTCTCCGCGCCGACCCTCGTCGCCCGTACCAG
>NZ_JBFAZH010000172.1:0-9705 GCF_040681735.1 Actinoplanes sp. NPDC051633
GGGACGAGCCGTCCGCCGTACCCCCGAAACCGAGCTGGTCCGGCGCGATCACCCGGCGCGACTTCGACAGCGCCGGAATGATCGGCCGCCAGTTGGCCTGCGCGCTGACACCGGGCCCGGAGCCGTGCAGCAGCAGCACCGGCGGCTCCACCCCCTCCACGGGCCCGGTGTCCAGCACGGCGGTCGGCACGCCACCCACATCGACCGTCACGAGGGCGCTCCCAATTGCGCCTGAGAAACGGTGCGGCGGGTCGGGCCGAGCCACATGTCGATCGAGCCGGGCTCGTCCGGGTCGAAGGTCCGGGGGCGCCACGCCGCCTCGTCCTCGATCCGGCGGACGCCGAACGAGTACTCGTACGTGAAGCCCTCCGGGCCGAGGAAGTAGAGGAACACCGCGGTGGACTGCGGGTGCCGGCCCGGGCCCATCTCGATCTCGACGCCCTGTTCGACCAGGAAGTGCCAGTTGCGGAAGACGTCGTCGATGGTGGCCACCTGGAAGTTCATGTGGCACAGCCCCGGACCGTCGGCCTGGAACACGGCCATCTTGTGGTGCACCGGGTCGATCCGCAGCAGGCACGCCTTGTCACCGATCCAGTCGGAGACGCGGGCGTTGAAGCGCGTGTTCCAGAACCGGTACGCCTCGTGCACGTCCGGCGCGTCCAGGCAGAGATGGCCGAACTCGGTGATGCCCGCCTCCCGCCCGAAGCGCACCGGGCGGGTGATGCTCTCCTGCTGGCTGACCAGCTCGATGTGGTTGCCGAACGGGTCGTCGAAGCCGATGAAGTCGCGCACCCGGCGGCTGCGGGCGGCCTCCCGGTCACCCCGGACGACCCGGTGGCCGGCCCCCTCCAGCTCGGTCTCCGCCGCGGCCAGGGCGTCGGCGTCGGCCACCTGGAAGCCGGAGGCGATCACCCCGGAACGGCCCTCGACCAGGGACAGGCAGTGGTGCCGGGCATCCGCCCGCAGGTGCGCCACGCCTTCCTCGGTCGAGGCCGCGAGCTCCAGCCCCACGATCTCGGTCGCGAAGCTCACCGCTTTGTCCAGGTCGGCAACGCCGCTGCGGACGTACGCGATGTCGGTGAGCTGGATCATGGCGCGTAGACGGGGGCGACGTCGATGTAGATCTGCCAGTTCTTCACGAGGTCTCCGTCGAACACGAGGATGTCCGCGTTGGGCGTCACCACGGTGTTGCCGTCCAGCCGCTTGTACTCCACGTCGATCTGGCAGATCGTCGTGTCGGCGACGTCCCACGTGTTGAGGACGTGGTGGGTCAGGCCGCCGATGGTGCCCCAGAAGCCGTTGACGGCCTCGGCCACGGCCGCGCGGCCGTGCACCGGCTCGGCGTTGCCGAAGCGGAAGGTGACGTCCTCGGTCAGGTGAGCCACGAAGTCGTCGGCGTTCTGGGAGTCGATGGCGTCGAAGATAGGTTTCACGTCACGCATGTCACTTCTCCGGGATGATCTGGTATCCGGTGCTGAAGAGGTTCTCGGGGTCGTACTGCGCCTTCACGTGGCCGAGGCGGGCGTACTTCTCCCGGCCGAACGCCTCGACCACGCGGTCGAGCTCGTCGACGTTGAGCATGTTGAGATAGACCCCTGTGCCGGTCCACGGCTTGAGGTCGCGGATGATCGCCCGGGAGCGCGAGATGAAGTCCTCGTCGTCGGCCGGGTCGTCCCAGGACATCGCGAAGTTGAGCCACATCGCGTAGTTGCGGTTGGAGAACGCGGTGTCCTCCTCGGCGACGTCGAGGATCGCGCCGCCCAGGCCGAGGATCTCGATCTCGCCGCCCAGCGCGGGTGGCATGTCCTTCCAGAAGGTGATCAGCCGGTCGATCACCTCGTCGGAGAGTTCCTCGAGATGGGCTTCCTTGGTGTAGTAGCGGTGGCCGTCGCGGAAGTCGTCGTCGATCAGGTGCTGCACGCCGGCGCCGAAGGGCAGCACGGTGGCGGCCTTGACGCACGGGTTGCCGACGCCGGTCAGGCGGTCGATGAGCTCGACGCCCTCGGGCGTGTGGGCGTCCTCCAGGTACATGCCGATCAGCATCAGCAGCGGCTTGCCGACCAGCTCGGCCGGCACGAACGGCAGCGGCGACATCTGCGGTTTGAAGGCGGCGTGCCAGCCGACGTCGCGGCCGAGGGTGGGATAGATCTTCGCGTACGCGCGCAGCGCCTCGGCCGCGTCCTCGGGCTGGTAGAGCGAGACGCCGATGCGCATCTCGGGCCCGAAGTCGTACGTGCGGTAGGTGAAGCGGGTGACGATGCCGAACGCGCCACCGCCGCCGCGCAGCGCCCAGAACAGGTCGGGGTGCGACGTCTCGGACGCCTCGACGACCTCGCCACTGGCCAGCACCACCTCGAGCGAGACGAAGTTGTCGCAGGTGAGCCCGTGCTTGCGGGAGAACCAGCCGATGCCGCCGCCGAGCGACAGCCCGGCCACGCCGGTCTCCGACATGATGCCGGCCGGGACGATCTGCGCGACCGGTCCGGTGGCGGCGTCCACGTCCCCGAGCAGGCAGCCGCCGCCCACGTGCGCCAGGTGGTTCTCGGCGTCCACCGTGACCTGGCGCAGGTTGCGCAGGTCGATGGTGATGCCGCCCTCGGACATCGCCCGGCCGGAGACGGAGTGCCCGCCGCCGCGGACGGCGGGGGAGATGCCGTTGGCCCGCGACACGTTGACCGCGCGCACCACGTCGTCGACGTCGACCGGCCGCAGGATCACCCCGGGCCGCTTGTCGATCATCCCGTTCCAGAGCTGCCGGGCCTGGTCGTACGCGGGGTCGGCCGGCGTGATGATCTCGCCCTGGAAACCGGCGAGTTGCCCGGCCAAGCGGGTCGCCAGGTTGTCTTCGACCGTGGACGTCATGACGGAATCACCTCTCAACGAGCGCGCCGCTGCGGGACCCGCGGGTCCGTGACCAGCGGGCCTGTGGGGTTGATGGCCTCGCTTGGGCAAAAGTGTATGCAGTTTTGAAGGCGAGTCAAGGAGTGGTCAAGGCGCTAGGGTTTGACCATGGCCACCAAGAGCCCGTCGGTCGAAGTCGAGGCCGGGCACCACACCGTCCGCGTGTCGAACCCGGACCGGGTCTACTTCCCGGAGCTCGGGCTGACCAAGCTCGATCTCGTGCGGTACTACCTGAGCGTCGACGAGGGCATCGTGCGGGCGCTGCGCGAGCGGCCGTGCATGATGCACCGCTTCCCCGAGGGCCTGGCCGGCGACAAGGTGCACCAGAAACGCGTGCCGCATGGCGCCCCGCCGTGGCTGGAGACGGTCCGCATCAAGTTCCCGCGATACAACCGCACTGCCGACGAGCTCTGCGTGACCAAGATCGGCGACGTGATCTGGGCGGTGCAGATGTCGACGGTCGAGTTCCACCCGTGGAACAGCCGGCGCGCCGACACCGAGAAGCCGGACGAGTGGCGCATCGACCTCGACCCGATGCCGGACTGCCCGTTCGACCGGGTGCGCCGGGTCGCCGGGGTCGCGCACGAGGTCCTCGACGAGCTCGGCATCACCGGGTTTCCGAAGACCTCCGGCGGGCGCGGGCTGCACGTGTACGTCCGGATCGCACCGGAGTGGGGCTTCGGTGACGTACGCCGGGCCGCGCTCGCCTTCGCCCGCGAGGTCGAGCGACGCGCGCCGCAGGACGTCACGACCACGTGGTGGCGCAAGGACCGCGACCCCGAGGCGCTGTTCGTCGACTACAACCAGAACGCCCGCGACCACACCATCGCCAGCGCGTACTCGGTGCGCGGCAACCAGCGCGGCACGGTCTCCACTCCGATCGAGTGGGGCGAGATCGCCGACGTGGCGCCCGACGACTTCACGTTGCAGACCGTGCCCGCCCGGTTCGCGAAGCTCGGCGACCTGCACGCCGGCATCGACGACACCGCACACCGGCTGGACACCCTGCTGGAGTGGGCCGAGCGCGACGAGAGGGCCGGCCTGGCCGGCCCGGCCGACGTCGACCCGTGACGATGTCCACCTCGCGCCATGGCGCAAAGCGGTCCTGATCGGACGACACAGACGGTCACCGGAGGCTTCGGGTGAGGGTGGCGGCCGGGCTCCGCCGCTATCCTCACCGCCATGAGGATGACGGCGGAGCTGCAGGCCACGGGTGGTAGGACGACCGGTTTCCGGATCCCGGACGAGTTCGTGGCCGAGCTCGGCGGGGGCGGCCGGCCCAAGGTTGTGGTGACGGTCCAGGGGTACGAGTTCCGGTCGTCGATCGCGAGGATGGGCGGCGAGTACTGGCTCGGGGTCAGCGCCGAGCGCCGCGAAGCCGCCGGGGTGAGCGCCGGGGACGTGCTCGACCTCGACATCGTGCTCGACACGCAGGAACGGACGGTCGACGTGCCGCCGGACCTGGCGGCTGCCCTGGCCGCCGAGCCCGCGGCGCAGGCGACGTGGGACAAGCTCGCCCCGAGCCACCGCAAGGCGCACGTCGACGCGGTCACCGGCGAAGGCGGCCGAGACCCGCGCCCGCCGGATCGCCAAGGCGATCGAGACGCTCGCCGCCGGGAAGGCCCGCTAGACCTCAGATCCAGCCGCGGCGTGAGGCTTGGTACGCCAGACCCGTGCGAGTGTCCACACCGGCCAGATCCATCATCCGCTCCAGCCGGCGTTGCACCGTGCGACGGCTCACGCCCAGGTGGGTGGCGATCGACTTGTCCGGCATGCCGGCCACGAGCAGCGACAGCAACAGCGTGTCGATCTCCTCGTCAGGCTTGCCGGTCACGATCGGCATGGCCCGCTCCCAGTGGCTCTCGAAGAGGGCGACCAGCGCGTCGAGCAGCTCGCTCGACCGGATCAGCGCGGCGGTCGGCTGGCCCACCGCGAGCGCGTCGTCGTCCGGCACCAGCGGGCAGATCGCCAGCGAACGGTCCGCGATGGCCAGCCGGACCGGCAGCGTCGGCAGCGTACGCGCCTCCTCGCCCATGTCGATCTCCTCGAGGATGCCCTCCATCTCGCCCGGCATCTCGAGCAGCGCCCGTTCGTAGATCGCGCGGTACTTCACGCCCCGCGCGAGCGCCGGAGTCTCCTCGGTGTTCGACGTGCCCGCCATGACGATCGGATTGGCCCGGCAGAACCACAGGATCTCGTGCTGGGCCGCGTCCTGCATCTCGCGCAGCCGCTGCCGCAACGCCGGCACACCGACCACGATCTCGACCAGGTGCTCGACGCTGCGTCGCCGCGTGTGGACCCGGTAGTCCTCGCTGAGCGCCGCCATCATCTGCCGCTCGGCCTGCAACTCCTGCTGCCGGCGCAGCAGCACCTCGCCCAGCGCGATGTCCGGCGGCATCGCATGGAACAGCGGGCCCGGCGTCGCCAGGCCCTTCTCGTGCAGGGCCTCGAGCAGCGCGGCCGCCTCGGCCACCGTGACACCGGCATCGTCCGCGAGGCCCGCCGCGTCCGTGCCGGAGTTCCGGACCAGCAACCGATAGGCGTGTTGCAGATCCGGCGGCAGTACTTCGCCCCCTGACATGCCGACAGAGTACTGAGGTGCGAAAGGGTTGCTTCTCAACGTTAGGACCGTCACGCGCCGATGCGGTCAGTCCGTCCGGTTCCCCGGCGATGGGACAGGAGTCTCCATCACCGACCCGGAACGGATCATGTACATCTCTGCCCTCGGCTGCCTCGGCGCCGCGCTCTCGATGACCCTCCCCTGGCCGCAGATCTGGCGCTCCTGCGTCGGCCGCCGCACGACCGGACTCTCCGCCACCGCCTGCTGGCTCGGTGTGGCGATGCCGATCGGCTGGATCACCTACGGCCTGCTGATCGGGGACCGCCTGCAGGTGCTGACGAACATCGTGACCGGGGCGGCGGGCTTCGCGCTGCTGGTGGCGCTGCTGGTGACGCAGCCGTCGCTGCGCACACGGAAGGCGCTGGCGGGTAGCGCGGCGGGTGCGATCGCGGTGCTGGCCGCGGCCGGCCTGGCGGCGTCGTTCGGCGGTCTGCCGGCCGCGAAGGCACTGGGCGGGGTGCTGGCGGTGACGGCGATCCTCGCGGCGGTGCCGCAGCCGCTGTCGCTGCTGCGCGACCGGACGCAGGACCTGAGCGGGTTGTCGCCGCTGCGCTGGCGGCTGGGCGCGGGTGCATGCGCTTCCTGGTTCGTGTACGGGCTGGCGACGGCCCAGCCCGGCGTATGGCTGTCCGCGTCGGCGGGCCTGACGAGCGCCCTGATCGTGTGCACGCTGCTCTGGCTGCGCCGCACCCCGGCCCCGGCCCGGCCACGGCCCGCCGACCGCGTGTCGGCGAACCGTGGCCGGTCCGTGCTTTCTCCGTCTTACTTCTTGGCGCCCCGCAGGGCTTGCCAGACGGCGGCCGGTACGGGCTTGTCGAGCATCTCGCAGATCGTCACGCTCTCCGCGGCCACGGCGACCTCGTAGTAGCGGGTCACGCCGGCGTTCGGTTCGGCGTCACCCGGCTCGGCCGTGGTGTCGCTGACCGCGGTGCGCCGGCCGTCGGCGGAGGCCACCGCCGTGCTGTGGTGGCCCATCGTGTCGCCGCCGTGGCCCCACACCGTTCCGCACGGCGACTCGATCCTGATCAGGCCGAGGCCGTAGGCGCCGGCGATGCCGAAGCTCTCCGGGCTGTCCACTGTGGTCTTCATCTGCCGCAGCTGCCGATCGGAGAACAGCTTTCCCTTGAGCACGGCGGCGAAGAACCGGGACAGGTCGTCCTGGGTGGAGATGACCGCACCGGCGGCGCCGCCCCAGCCGCCGATCGGCCAGCTCGACGTGTCGGTGTGGACCGGGCGCTCGCCCGAGAACTTGACCGCGTACCCGTGGGCGTACCCCGGTCCGGTGTTCGTCGCCCTGGGGTCGGCGAAGTAGGTGTGCCGGAGGCCGAGCGGACGGGCGATGCGGTGCTCGACGAGGTCGGGCAGGGTCCGGCCGGTCAGCTTCTGCAGGATCATCCCGATCAGCGTGTAGTTGGTGTTGGAGTACGACCAGCTCGTGCCCGGCGCGAAGTTCGGCTCGTGCCGGAACGCCACGTCGAGCAGTTCCCGCTCGGTGGAGACGTGCTGCGGGTCCTGCTCCATCGTGCGGAAGAACTCCGGGTCGGCCGTGTAGCTGAACAGGCCGCTGGTGTGGTTGAGCAGCATCCGGACGGTGATGTTCCGCCCGTTCGGCACGACGCCGGGCAGGTATCGCGAAACCGGCGCGCTCAGCTCGAGCCGTCCCCGGTCCACCAGCTGCAGGGCCAGCGTCGCCATGAACGTCTTCGTGTTGCTGCCGACCTCGAACTGGTCGCGTGCGGTGATCGGCCGCCGGGTGGCGATGTCCGCGACCCCGGCAACCGTGGTGGCGACCCGGTGGCCGTCGTCGATCCGGGCCACGTACCCGGGGGCGCCGGCCGCCAGCACCTGCCGGGCGACCTCGCGCATCGGGCGGTCGTGCGCCGTGGTGCCGATCGCCGCCGGCCGCGCATCGGTCGTGGCGGCAGCCGCGGTGATCGCGCCGGGACCGGCCAGGGCCGCTGCTGCGGTCAGCACGACCGCGGTGATCCTCTTCGTCGTCGTCATGCATCGAGCATGTCGAGATTGTCCGGTGCGGTCATTGCCGCTGACTACCCGATGATGGTGGTGCTGGCACTACCGGTCTCGCTATCGGTTGAGCTCGGCGCCCAGGAAGAAGACGCCCGGGGAGTTCTCGAAGCCCTGGCTCCGGTTCCTCTTCAAGCTCGAGTTCTTGATGGTGAGGGTGCCGGTGCGGTCGTTGCTCACGAAGAAGATGGCGCCGCCGCCCTCCCGGGCGTTGTTGTCGCGGACGATCGTGCCGTTCAGCGTGACCGTGAACCGGTTGCCGTCGGCGTAGATCGCGCCGCCGCTGCCGCCGCCCGGGGTGCCGGCCCGCGCCGGGTTCGCGCCCCGGCCGATCGCCCGGTTGTCGGTGAAGACGCTGTTCAGCACCGTCCAGGACACGCCGATGCTGCTGAGCGCCGCGCCGTTCGAGCACTGGCCGCCGGTGAACGTGCTGTTCACGACGTACACCGGTTTGTCGCCGGACTGGTCCAGCACGCGCAGCGCCGCGCCGCCCAGGTCGGGGCCGGTCGTGTCGCAGCGGTTGCCGACGAACCGGGAGTTCACCACCTTCACCCGGCCGCCGCGGACGAAGATGGCGCCGCCACCGCCGCCCTCCTGCTTCTCGCCCGTGCTGTTGCCGTTGGAGAACACCAGGTTCTGCACGGTCAGCCGCGGGCTGTCCTGGTCCTGGCAGTGCGAGGTGGTGTGGCCCTGCGCCGCGTCGCACGTGTTCATGTAGAGGATCCGCCGCTTGCCGCCGCCGCTCAGCGTCACCCGGCCGCCGCCGTCGAGCACGATGCGCGGGCCGTTCGCGTTCCTGATCTTCGCGGTACGCGTCATCGTGATGGTCACCGGCGCCGGGCCGCAGTCGAACGTGATGACCCCGCCGGCCGCGACCGCCTCGACCACGGCGTTCGAGGTGCAGCTCTTCGGGGTGCCACGGCCGATCACACGATCCGGCTTACTCGTGTCCACGGCCGCCGCCTCGGACGGGATCGACGCGCCGCCGGCCGGGTTGCCCGGCTTGGGCAGGGTGCGGGCGGCGGCTTTCTTCGGCGACGCCGACGGCTTGACGGAGGGCTTCGGCGCGGCCGAGGGCGACAGCGCGGACGGCGCGGCGGCCGACGGCGCCGCTGGGGCCACGAAGGTCGCCGTCGGCACGGGGGTGTCGTCGTTGCCGCAGGAGGCGATCAGCAGCCCGCTGACCAGCGCCGTCGCCGCAATCCGAGGAATTCGCACCGCCCGATGGTAGGGCCAGGGACAGGCTTCGGATACGGCGGTCGGGTCAGCTTTCCTCTCCGATCGCTGCTGACCAGCCGGTGCGAGAGGATGGGAACGGACGCTTACCGCCGAGCGGGAGGACTCTCATGCCGCAACCGATGTGGACCGGGCCCGCGGTCGCCGCCGTCACGCTCTTCGACGACGAGGGCCGGCTGCTGGCCGCCGAGACCGGGACGCACGCCGCCGGCCTGGTGGAACGGGGGATCAAGGCCGTCGTCGTGGCGGGCAGCACCGGCGAGGCGGCGGCACTCTCCGACGCGGAGCGGGTCGAGCTGGTCGCCGCGGTCAAGGAGGCGTGCCCCGGTGTGCCGGTGCTCTGCGGCAGCAGCGGCGAGTGGCACGGCCAGGCGGTGACGCGCACCGAGGCGGTGGTCAAGGCGGGCGCCGACGCAGTGCTGGTGGCGCCGCCCCGGCTCGGCGGCGACGTCGCGGAGTACTACCGGCGGGTCGCCGACGCGGCCGGCGGCGTGCCGGTCCTGGCGTACCACTATCCGGGCGTGGCCGGCGGCCCGGTGCCGCTCGACCTGCTCGCGAGCCTGCCGGTGCAGGGCGTCAAGGACTCGTCCGGCCAGCCGGTCCGGCTGGCCGCGGAGCTCGACCTCGACTGGGCCGGCGCCGTCTACGTGGGCGCGTCGGCGCTGACCGGGTACGCGTCCTGGCTCGGCGCCACCGGTGCGATCCTGGCGGTCGCGAACGTCGTACCCGAGTTGTGCATCTCGGCCTGGGCGGGCGACGCGGACGCCCAGCGGCAGGTCATCCGCACCGAGGCCGGCTACAAGGCCGGGCGGGGGGGGGCGAATGCCCCCCGGGGCCACGGGGGCGGGCCGGGGCCCCTCCCCCCAAAAAGGGGTGCGCGGGTACCCGCCCGGCGGCGCCCCCCGGGGCCGGGGGTGGGGGGT
>NZ_JBFAZH010000173.1:0-9680 GCF_040681735.1 Actinoplanes sp. NPDC051633
GGCAGATGGTCGCCGACGCCAAACGGCTTGCGACGGGCCCGGGAGGACACGTGGGGGCGACTCTGAAATCCATCGCGGCCGACCTGATCCCCATGATCGACACTTCGGACAAGTCACTTCCCGGACCCGCCACACCACAGCCTAGAACAGCCCCCACGATCAACACTTGACATAGAGGGGTGCCACAAGGGTGCATCGCTGCACTACATTTGAGCGGTTGCCGGTCTGGCTTCCGGCCATTGCGAATCTGTGCCGTTGAGTGTTGTCCCCGTTGTGCCTCAAGCACGAGTCGAAGCGCAGCGCCACACGGGGGATGTCGGTGAGTGCAGCGAATTTCGGCCGGATTGCCGGATGGTGTGTAGCCGGTGGAAGTTCGACTTGATGTGTGCGGCACATCGAGCGTTCATGGATCCGCGCCGGCCGTACCGGCGCCGACCGCACGAATCGCGGTCGTCCGTGGATCTAAGGATGCGCCGTGAACACCGTTCAGTTGCAAAACCCGCCCCCGGAGCCCGATGCTGCCGTATCGGCGGCAATGCCCGAGGCGGATCTAGCCGGCCCAGAGGGCATCGACATGGAAGACCCGAACGTTGTGCCTGCCGCCCTGGCGGCCTTCGTCGCGGCGGCCGGACACGCGCACACGGCCGTTGCCGCGAGTGGCCACTACCGGGCGATAGTCGCTGTCGAGGCGATTGAGGATGTCGCCGCCGCGCTCGTGAAGATCACCACGCATGTCACCCCGTATGCGGGCGACCTCTCGAGGAAGGCGGGGACGGCCATGGCAAGGGCCGAGGAGCTGTTGGCGCAGGCACGTACTGGTTTCAGCGATGCCCGCCACCATCTGCGCCTGGACCAAAATTCACCAGTTGAGGCGGCCGCACAGAGCACCGGCGTCGACTCCTGATCGACGCTGCGCCGACGCTGAGCCTGCACGCACGATGCGCGGGCTCGGCGTCCGGCCAACCTTCCCTCGTCTGGTAGACATCAGCGGCTCTTGGTTCAGGTGACTACTGATGAACAGGTAGCGGTAGGCCGTCCGTGGCTCTTCAACCCGGCCGATCAACCCGGCCGACGACCATCTCGCCCAGGATGTCGTAGTCGTTGCCAGTCGAAGGTCACGGGGCCGCGTGGGCGCGGACCAGGTCGTTAGGTCGCGCAGCGACGGAGGTGCATGAATTGGTGAAAGGCTGCGGGAGGTGGCCTCCGCTGTGCTCAATGGGGAGGTCAGTCTGGCCGACGCGGTCGGTTCCTCTGCCTACGGCGATGCGATCGCGGCGCAGTCGGCCCGATTCACCAGCTGGTACGACTCACTCACCGAGGAACAGCGCGCTGAACACGCCCGCGCCGCCGCTGCGGAGATCGCCAAGGTCCGCAACGAAATGGACCGTGAAGCAGCCGCACACGACCGCACCGCCGCACCATAGCCGGCGGACCGTGGGCGGCCCTCCTGCCGGCGGTGGGCGTAGGAGAAACGCTCCGTTGTCGTCTGCTCAGCTGGTGCACGTGTTGAGCATGGTCTGCAGGGCGGTCTTCTCGGAGCTCTGCAGGTTCAAGTCCCAGTACGACTTGGACGTGATCCACATCTTCGCGTAGGTGCAGCTAGGAGGTTAGGGGTGGTTGCCAGGAGGCAGGGTCCTGATCGCCCTTGGACTGGTTGACGTTGTCGGTGACCGCGATCAACTGCGGTTTGGCCAGGTCGTTGGCGAAGGACTGCCGGCGGCTGGTGGTCCACGCGTTGGCGCCGGAGCGCCAGGCTTCGGCCAGCGGGACAACGTGGTCGATGTCGACATCTGAGGCGGCGGTCCAGGTGGCGCCGTCGTACGGGGAGTACCAGCGGCCGGATACCGCGGCACAGGAACTGTCGGTGACCACCGACGTGCCGTCGCGTTTGAGGACGGTCTCGCGGGTATTGCAGGCGCCGGAGATGGTGATCCAGTGCGGGAACTTATCGCGGGAGTAGCCGCTCATCGACCCCGGCGCGGCCACGGTCAGGCCGTTGAGCTGCGTTTGCGCTGTCGCCTTCGACGGAATGCCCGGCGGTGTCGCCGCGGCCGGTGCAGCCGGGGCGAGAACGGAAACGATCGCGGCGACGGTGAGGGCGGTGGCGATGATGGTTCGGACGGCCGGGCGAGGTGTTCGGATCATGGTCGGCTCCCCCTACCTGATCACGGCTGCGGCTCGAACGTGACTGGTCTCCTCAGATATTGATGTCAGTAAGTGTGATGGGCGATGGGGTCCGGGTGAACATCCCGTAGCGGCCATATCAGCAAGCCGTGACAAGGCGGGTCGCCAGCGCACAGCTGTGGTCGTGCCGGGGAGGGTGAGCCTGCCGGTCATGGTCGGTCTGCCGGTTCGGTGCGTCGGCGGCCGGCCGCAGGTACAGCAGTGCGCGCCGCATGGCGGGGCCGCCGGCGTCGTGGAGGCTGCCGCGAGTGTCGGCGCTCAGGCCCGCGGGCGCAGCCGCGAGCGGGTGGCAGGGAGGGCGAACACGTCGTCGTCCTCGGTGACCAGGCAGCGCCGTCCGGGCGGCAGCGGATCCGGCTCGTCGAGGACCACCTGGGCCAGCCACCCTTCAGGGCGGAGACCGTCGGACTCCTGGCCGGCCAGCTGGTCGGTGACCCGGTCACCGGTCATGCCGACGTGCTCCAGGAGCGTGAACATGGCGTCGGCGGCGCAGGTGACCATCTCCTCGGCATCGGCGAGGTCGGAGCCCGGGTTCAGCTCGACATACATCCGCCGGGCGGCTGCCAGGAACCCAGCCGCGTCCGTGACAGTGAAGTCGCGGCGGATCCGCACGGAGATCGCCATGCCGTCCGTCAGCGGGTCATCACCAATGATGTGCACCTCCACCATCACGCCACCCTACGATGCGCTGCCATCAAACCTGTCCCATCCGGGCGATGCTCCTTCGTGGATCAAGATTGGGATGCCACTGATCTGCAGTGGTCATTCACAGGCTGTCCACACGCGCTGGGTATGTCCTTACGGCGTCGGTATGACGAGCCTGCAGGACGCGATCGAGGCCGCCCTGAATGCGGCGTTGCAATATCACTAACTGGCCGGCATCTGCACCTTCGACCAGCAGCGCCGCTTGGCCAGTGGAGGCCCCGGCGATGAGGTGATCCGCTTGACCGTCCGAGAGGTAGCCCGAGAGGCCGCCGCGCCGCCGAGGTTTGGACCGGCGGAAGGACCGGCCCGTCGGCGACCTGACCGGCCGGTGCCTTTGTGTGCCCTACCGGCTCCGGTGCAGCTGTCTGGAAGGTGCCTGCCGGGCCATGCCGGACACGTCGTGCGGCGCTACGGTGTTCGGCCATGACCAGCTTGCACGAGGCGATTCAAGCCGGGATCGAAGCGGCGCTGCTCCACCACGAACGCGCCGGCATCGTCGCGCCCGACCAGCGGCGCGGCCTAGCCACCGGCGGCCCCGACCACCCTACGATCCGGCTGAGCATCCAGGACGTCGCACGGGTCGCCGCCCGTGCCGCAGAGCAGTGGGCGTCGGGCAACACCCGGCCGCATGTGCGGTGGTAGCTGCCCTCAACAAGATCCGGCCGCGGGTATCGGCAGCGGCCGGACGCGTAGGCGGTTCGCTCACCAATGCCGTGCGCTCGAGGACCGGACGCAGCGGGCGGAGCGCAGTGCCAGCTCTACCAGCGTTTGGAAGGTCAAGCGCCGGTGTGGTCGTCGATCGACGCGCTGCCGGCGTCCTGCTGGATCGTGGCGATAGTGTTCAGCCCTGACGCCCTCGGCCTAACACTCGCTAGTAGCCACGACCCAGTAGCCACGACCTGACCATTGCTGGCCACCAGATCGAAGCGGAACTCCTGAGGTGTGCCAGGCAACGCGCAGAAGGCATGTGAAGGGATGCCCTCGCACGCCTGCGCGGCGACGTCCTGCAGCTGTTGTCGGGTCCTTCATGGACCGTGGAGGGACTGCTCGATAGATTGACGTGATGGTCGCAACAGACGCCAACGGAGACCGCATCGCCACAGCTGGCTGGTCCACGGCGTCGGCTAGGCGCAGGTGGGCGCGACTGCCTCCCGGCCGTGGCCGGCTACTGACGCCGCTGAACCTGGGCCTGGGCCTGGGTCTGGGCCTGGGTCTGGGCGTGGCCAGTGTGCTGGTCGCCGGTGGTGCGGCGCTGGGTGAGGGTCCGGGCGGCGCACAGGACGGACCCGAGACGGTACTCAGGGCCTATGTGCAGGCCACGCTGTCCACCAATGACAGTGCCGCCGCGGCTACGGTGACATGCCGCGAACCGAACCTGACCAGCATGCAGGACTGGCAGCTCGACCTCAGTCAACGCCGGCAGCGGTTCGCCCTGCCTGCCCTTGCCGCCGATGTCACGTCCTACCAAAGCGTCGCCACCGGCCGCCGGGTCAACGCGACCGCAGACGTGGCCGTGACGCTGATGACTAACGGCCAACCGCAGGAGCGCGTTACCCGCCCCTTCAGGTTCACGCTGGTCTCCGAGAATGGCTGGAAGGTCTGCGGCGCCGCACCTACCGAATGACCTTCGACAGGACGGCAACTGCCCGAAGCACCCCGCAAGCCGACCAGCAGGGCTTCCCACCGGCCGCCTGCCTAGTTGCTCCGCCAGTAGTCGCATGCCTATGCTTTTGCGATGGATGGGCAACGGCTGCGATTGATGGGAGCCCATGAGATCCGAGGGCGGCTGGGTGGGATCAGCCGGCAGCGCGTCTTCCAGCTCACCCGACGCGCGGACTTCCCGGCGCCGGTCGCCGTTCTGCACGCCGGCAGGGTGTGGCTCGCCGCCGACGTCGAGGAATGGATCATTGTCCGCCGGTCGAGGTGACGGGTGCCGTGGACGGGCTAGGCGAGCGCCAATGACGTCTTGGCCGACATGTGGTAGCGATGCCCAGCACCTGTCTCGATCCGCTACGGATGGGATCCGGTTGATCCTTGGCGGCTGCGCATCGATCGGTCCGTGAGTGTTTTCTCGGCGCTTTACATGGGTGCGCTGTCTATGGTGGCGGCATGCCCCCTGAAGATGCTCAGACGATTGCCGAGACGTTCCAGGTCAGCGCTGGTCTGGTCTTGTCAGGACACTTCGACCTCAGCGCTTACCCGCACCGGCACTTGGCAGTGGCTGCAGACAGAGGCTTCTGGTTCCAGCGCCTGGCGCAGGTCCTGGCGGCCGCGGACATGCTGACCCCTGCCGGATTCGCGTTGGTGAACACGATCGAGTTCACAGACGGCAACGCCGTGTGCGCGATATTGCGCCGCGGCTGAGTGACATCTCGGACAGCGACGCTCGCCTATGCTGTCCTGGCCCACACCGTGTAGGAGACGATGAGGTGAGCACCATCGGCTTAGCGCGACTTGACAGTCTGGGTGACCCCGCCGATCTGCGCGGACGGGCCGAAGAAGCGTTGGCCGGCCTCGAGGTCGACATGCGACCCGGTGCGCCGCAGGAAGGCGCTGACCCCTCCGACAGCGTCAAGATCACCGTGGCGTCGGATGGCGCGATCGCCGATGTGTCCATCAGCCGACGATGGACCGAACGCCTCATCAGCGACCGGCTGGGCAAGGCAGTGTTAGCCGCCTATCGCCAAGCCCACGACAAGCGCGCCTGGGCCCGTGCGCGTGCCGACAACTCGCCTGCAGACGACGTCAGCGCCGATTCAGCGATGCCGGACATCGACGACGAACGGTGGCTCGACTGGATCTGGACCAACCTCAACGAGGCCACCCGCCGCATCGAAGAACTGTCTCGCCCACAGCCGCCGCAAACGGTGCCGGCGGACCGCACGATCCCTGGTCCAGCCGGACACGTCCGACTGCGCCTCACCGGTGCAGCCTTGCGTGAGGTCATCATCGACCACGCCCGCATCGCTGAACGGGACCCCGACGCCGTGGCCGCCGACCTCAGACGGTCCTTCACCCCTCGCCCGGAACCTGCCAAGTTGAGCAAAGGGAGAATCGTCCATGCCCGGTGCCGGTGACGAGTCAGTCGGTGTCGTTGTCGACGCAGTGCACGCCGAAGCCCGCAAGTGGCGGAACCTGTCCAACGACATGGCCGCCGTACATACCGACATCAGCCGGCTGGAGTTGTGGCCGTCCGCGTTCTTCTTCGGCGACCTGGCCGCGGTGCAAGGTCACGCGGACGCCTACCAGGCCTTCCATCACTGGTACGTGCAACTGCTCGCCGGGGCCACCGACGAGTTCTCCCGCATCGGCGACGCCTTGGACAAGTCTGCCCACGCCTACGCCGACTCCGATACCCGCGCCAGCATCGACCTCAAGAAGATCTACGGCACCCGTCCGGAGGGGAACTGACATGCCGCCGGAATCGGCCGAGATCGAGTCGAGCAAGCTAGCTCTGGAGCAGGCGTTCGACGCGTTACGCCACGGCATCGACATGTGCGTGAACAACTTCAACCGCCTCGTCGACGGCCTCGGCAACCTTTCCTGGGCGTTCGGCCCCGTCCCGCTGCTGTTCATCCACAACTACATGGACGACGTACGCAACGCCGTCACCGAGGCCGTCGGGTACGGCGAGAAGGTGCTCCAGAGCGGCGTTCCGGTGCTGTCGCTGTTCGTGACGAGCATCGACTACCTCAACGCGGCCCAAGCACCGGTCTCAGACATCGCCTACGACATCAACACCCCGCAGGACGACAACATCCACGCCTGGTCCGGCGCCGCCGCGGCGGCGTACAAGCAGAAGCAGGCAGCGCAGAAGGCCGCCGCCGACAAGACCACGGAGAACGCGGTGGGGATCAGCAAATGGCTGTTCGACGTCGCCAAAACCAACGTCGCCTACGCCACTGAAATCGTCAAACTACTCGTGGACATCGGCATGGAACTAGTCAGTGTCACCGTGAACGCCGCCCTGGTCATCAACATCCAGTTCGCCCTCGCCGACCTGGCGAACGCGGTCAAGAAAGCACTTAAGGCGGCGGTCGTCCAGCTTGTCGAGATCGGCAACCGGTTCGTCGCCACCCTCGGCGACGCCCGCGACCTGCTGGCCCGGCGCAACGACCACAGCGCGTTCGAGGACGGGAAGTGGCCCCGCGCCGTCTACAACTGACCAGCCGACGCGCCGATCACCGCAGCGCGGCCACGACCTGATCGGCCAGGGTGGCTGCGTCCGGGGCTATCCGCCGCAGCAGATCGGCGGCGAGCCGGTCCAGATCTTCGCTGGGCGTGTCGCGATCCCGCACGATCACCGTCACCACCGCATTGTCCGCTACAACAGTCCGAGTCACCGATCCCGCCGACCCGGAAGCGGCCGTGAACCCGGAAGAAGACTTTTCGCCAACCGCCACGTGGTGCGTCGGATCCGCCGCATCCTCATCAGCGTCGGCGCTCAACTCGTCATAGAAATGCCGGGCGTTACCTGCGCCGTCGCCAGTTGGGGCAAACCCGTTCGGGAAGATCGACACGCTGACGCTCACCGACGGGCGAGCGTCGGCCGGAGCCCACACGCAGTCCACCGAGGTCACCCCCGGAACCGGACCTTCCGATGCGAGCCCGCCAGGCCGGCCCCGGCCGGAAGCACCGTAGCGATCTGCCACCGGACCGGCGAATGCCAGGCAGCCCTCCGGCACTTGGCTGTATTTGGCCGGCGCTGCCGAAGCCGACGTGGACCGCTGCGGCGTGGGCATTGGGACAGAAGTGTTGTCACAACCCGTAGCAAGTAGGACCGCGCCAACGAATAGAAGGCCACGCGCCTGCCACCGGGGTGCCACAACAGCCGACCCTAGTCCAAGGGTCGATCAACGTCTGTCTCGATGCCGAGTCTCAGGACGTCCGTGATGCTCCGTCTCACGACCTGGGTGACACATCCGGGAACGGGCCTGTCTGAGTGCCGGGGTTATCCGGCCGGCTATTCCTCGTCGCGTTCGACGTTGGATGTCGGTTCGGCGTTCAGTGCTGTGCCGCTGCTAGAGGTGTCGACCGATCTGTCTGAGGGCGCAGGGCCAAGCGTCGCCGAGGGCGTTTTTGGCGAGCTTAAGAGCATCATCAACCATGTAGGTGGTGGTCGGGGTGTGTGGCGGCTCTCTGCTCGGTGCGAGGAAGGGGCAGAGCGCGAGGGCGATTGCCCAGCCTGCCTGCGAACGTCGCCAGTCGGGGTTCGCGGATGTGAACCGCCCGATACCCTCGTAGTGGAGCCGATCACGCAGTGCGAAGATTTTCCGCTGCGTGGAGTCGTTGATAGGGGCCGCCGCGTGCTGAGCGGCGATTCGGTCGATGATGGTCGACTCTGCACCGAGACCGAACGCGTCGACCAGCGTCTGCGCAAGCTCGGCGAGCGAAGCGTCACGTCTCGGTCCTGAACTGTGACGCAGGCGTTCCCAGACGTCGTCGGCTGGGCGAGACGGCGGCTGTTGGTCGGGAAGTTCTGGAGCGAGCACTGACAGGTGCGGCCGGTCAAACCACGACAGGTCGAGGGGGACGCCGGTTCGGAGCTCGACGAGCGCCAGCATGGCTTCCGGCCACTCGTGTGGCTCCGCCGCCGCCCACAACGGTGCGCGCTGATCCTCCAGAGCGTCTGGGCTGCTGCCGTGACGTTCATCAGGAATCTCGCCGTCGAAGACGGTGACGATGTCGCCGGCGGTTGCGTAACTGAAGGCGTTGTCATTCTCGATGTTCCAGTACACGCTGTGCACACGTACAGGTCCTTGGCTGAGCCGCCTCAGTACTTCAGGACGGCTTGCCTGGAATCCGTTCACTTCAAGCAATCCGACGGCGTCATGGGTCGGAATCAGGGACCACAGGCACTCACCCTCGTCCGGCTCATAGGCCGGGTCCCGTTCAGCCAATTCGCCACCGAGTTGCCGAGCCACGTCTTCTGCGGTCGGCTTGCTGCCGTCACTCCTAGTCACAACTGACCAGGACATCGCCTGAGTGATCCACCTGTATTCGCTGTTCAGCAGGTTGCGGTATCGCTCTAGCTGCGCCTCGTACATCCCTGAATTGTTGCGGGCTGGAAGCCGACGGGCTGAGGAACGGTTGTCAGACGTCTGTGCTGGCCGGGCCGAGGGCACCGTGGCGCTTGAGGCCGGGACTTGAACCGGGCGATCTGCTTAATGGTGGTGCGGATGACCTCAATGACCAGCTGGTCCGCGTCGTAGACCCGGACCGTGGTGTCGGCCTGTCAACGGTGACGGTCCGGCCGGCGTGGCCGATGCCAACCTGGATCTTCTGCCGGGCGATGCTGATGCTGCCGCGGCAGCTGACTCGCCGTTCGACGCGTAGCGGCCCCGCTGCAGGCGCCGGTGCTGGCAGTGCGCATTCGACGCTGGGAGCTAACCGAGCGCTTTCCACGGGCAGGGCTCGACGTAAGTGCCGGTCTCCGCACGGCAAGCCGCGCCTGCGTGCTATGCAAAGGTGTGGGGCATCGCGAATTCGAGCAACGACTTGAGATCTATAGGCAAGCCCTTCGCGCCGGCGCCAAGGACCAAGTGGTCGAGTATGCGTGGCATGACCTGTACGCCGCAGCTGTTTCGCTGCAAGGGTCTCCACCGACGAAACCGAGTAAGGAGGTGGCGGCGGCGTTCGCGCTCCGAGATGCACGCAACGCTAAGAACGGCCCCCAGACCTTCTACACGATGGAGGAGACCGCGGACGCTTTCGGGGAGGCGCTGGAAGCTTTTCACGAGGCAATCCGGCTCCCTTGACGTCAGCTCTAATACCACTTGATTTCGCAGATC
>NZ_JBFAZH010000174.1:0-9649 GCF_040681735.1 Actinoplanes sp. NPDC051633
CGCCCCCCGCCCCCCGCGGCCCCCCGACTGCCGTTTGCGGCCCCACCGCTCCGCACCTCGCAAACCGGACCGAAGGCCGCCGTTATCGGGCGAAATCACCGATTCGAGTGAGACGATCGGCTGGTGAGAGCACCGCTCCCCGAGGACGAGCCGACCCGGCTCGCGGCGCTGCACGACGCTCGAGTGCTCGACACCGCGCCGGAGGAGGACTTCGACGACATCGCGCTGCTCGCGTCGGAGATCTGCGGCACACCGGTGGGCCTGGTCAGCCTGGTCGACAGCGATCGGCAATGGTTCAAGGCCAAGGTCGGGCTGGAGATGGACGGGTGCCACCGCGACCTGGCGTTCTGCGCGCACACGATCACCGGCCACGAGCTGCTCGAGGTGCCGGACGCGGCGCAGGACCCGCGGTTCCTGAACAACCCGTTCGTGCTCCAGGACGACTCGATCCGGTTCTACGCCGGGGCGCCCGTCGTGCTGGACGGAACCCTCGCGGTCGGCACGGTCTGCGTGGTCGACCACGAGCCGCGGGAGCTGACGCCGGCCCAACGCAGGGCACTGCGCAGCCTGGCCCGGCACGCCGCGGTCCAGCTCGAGCTGCGCCGCTACGCCCGCAAGGCCGGCGAGATCGCCGACCGGCTGCGCCAGGTCGACCGCATGAAGGACTCGTTCCTGGCCACCGTCAGCCACGAGCTGCGTACGCCGCTGTCGTCGATCCGCGGCTATCTGGAGATGCTGCTCGACGACGACTTCGACGCCGAGACCTCGCGGCGCTTCCTGTCGGTGATGCAACGCAACTCCGACCGCCTCCTCCGGCTGATCGACGACCTGCTGCTGGTCGCCCGGCTCACCGAGGACGGCCTGCAGCTCGACCTCGCCGAGGTGGACCTGGCCGAGCTGGCCCACCAGGTGACCTCGGCCTGCCGGCCGCTCGCCGAGCACAAGGAGGTCAAGCTGCGCGACCGCACCGAGAGTCCGGTGCCCGCGCGCGGCGACGCCAAGCGTCTCGGCCAGGCGCTGAACCACCTGGTGGTGAACGCGATCAAGTTCACCGGGGCGAGCGGCGAGATCGCCGTCGACGCGAACGCCGAGAACGAACCGGAACTCGTCATCACGGACACCGGGGTCGGGATCGCCGCGGACGACCTGCCGCACGTCTTCGACCGGTTCTTCCGCAGCGCCTCGGCCGATCAGATGGCCGCGCCCGGCCCGGGCCTGGGGCTGGCCATCGTGCGCTCGATCATCGACGCGCACCACGGCACCATCCGGGTGCACAGCGAGCCGGGCATCGGCACGACGGTCCGGGTCACCCTCCCGAAGGTCTAGCTCGGTCGTCAGTGGCCGCTGATCGCGTGCGGCCGATACGGGGCCTCCAGGCGGGCGCGCTCCTGCTCGGTGAGCGTCAGCTCGACCGCCGCCACGGCGTCCTCGACATGGCCCAGCTTCGTGGCGCCGAAGATCGGCGCGGTGACGGCCGGCTGGTGCAGCAGCCAGGCGAGCGCCACCTGAGCCGGGGGCACCTCCCGCTCCTTCGCGATCTGCTCGACGACGTCGACGATCGCGAAGTCGTCGTCGCCGTAGAGGCCGTCGCCGAACGTGTCGTTCTGCGCCCGCTTGGTGTGCTTGCCGCCGCCGCGTGACCGGGTGCCGGTCAGGAAGCCGCGAGCCAGCGGGCTCCACGGGATCAGCCCGACGCCGAGATCGAGGCAGAGCGGGTTCATCTCCCGCTCCTCCTCGCGATAGACCAGGTTGTAGTGGTTCTGCATGGACACGTACGGGGTCCAGCCGTGCTGCCGGGCGGTGAACTGCGCCTTCGCGAACTGCCACGCGTACATGCTGGAGGCGCCCAGATAGCGGGCCTTGCCCGCCCGGACCACGTCGTGCAGTGCCTCGAGCGTCTCCTCGACCGGCGTCTCCGGGTCCCATCGATGCACCTGATAGAGGTCGACGTGGTCGACGCCGAGCCGGCGCAGCGATGCGTCGATCGAGGCCAGGATGTGCTTGCGGGACAGACCGCGGTCGTTCGGGCCGTCGCCCATCGCCCCGTGCACCTTGGTGGCGAGCACGTAGTCGTCGCGGCTCGTGAAGAGCTCGGCCAGTAGATGGCCGGTGATCTCCTCGCTGGCGCCCTGGGAGTAGACGTCGGCCGTGTCGAAGAAGGTGATCCCCGCCTCGACGGCCCGCCGGACGATCGGGTGCGCCGCGTCCTGCGTGAGCGCCCACGGCCGCAGGGCCGGATCGCCGTAGCTCATCATGCCGAGCGCGACACGGGAGACCTTCAGACCGGTGGAACCCAGACGCACATAGTCCATGCCGCCGACGTTAGTCCGGGCTCCGGCCCGCACCCACCCCTCTTACAGCCGCTCGATGTGCAGGCCGTCGTAGAGCTCGCGGAACACCACTCCGGTGCGCCGGTTACCCGCGTCGATCATCATGCCCCCGCCCATGTAAACACCGACGTGACCGGGGCCGACCACGAGATCTCCGGGGCGTGCCTCGGCGCGGGAAATGCTGCGCGCGCGGGCCGCTTGGGCACCCGAGGAATGCGGCAGTCGAATGCCGGCGCGGGCATACGCCTTCTTCGTGAAACCGGAGCAGTCGAAGTAGCGCGGACCTTCCCCGCCGGAGCCGTATCGCTTCCCGATCTGCGAGCGCGCGAAGGCGATGACCGCGGCCATCCCGGGGCGGGCCGACCCGATGCGCGACATCCGCCGCTCGGCCTTCCGGCGCGGCTTCACCCGCGCGGTGCTACGCCGCTCGAGGACTGTCTTCCGAGCCTGCTCCGGTTTGCGTACGACCCTCTTGAGCTGCACTGACGCGGCTCGCGCCACGGCCTTGCGGCGCGGCGGGCGAGCCGGCGTGACGCGCCGGGCGACACCCCGGGACGCACGTTCCGGACGCTTGTTGATCGTGATGACCGGGTCGAAGGCGGCCGACTCCACCGTCGCCGGCGGTTGTGGGCCGGCGTCAGCGGGACGGTCGGAGATCTCGGCAGTGGGCGCGATAACGGCGAGCACAATGGCGCCGGCGGTCAATGCGCGCCGCGTGGACGGACGGGACAGGACAACCTCCGTGCTCGGTCCGGGGCACTCATGCGAATCCCTTTGAAGCGTTTACCGCCGCCCATGTGGGAAACGGTAGTGGGAACCCGGGCATGCTGGGTGATTTCCGTCGACCATACGAGCACATAATTGCATTGCGGATGGGGAGGATCGCGATTTTCGGTCCGGCGATTCGCACAAAAGATTGGTTTGCGAACGCGAGACGTTTATCCCCCGCGGAAGCCGGGAAGCGACGCATTTCCGCAGGTCAGAGACGGTTTTCTACCATCCGGCGGTGCCCGGGGCGCCCTTGAACGGCCCGGTGATGCCGGCGGTGATCCAGCCGCCGTAGAAGTCGCCCTCCTGGGGCCGGACCCGCTCGTCGCCGACCGTGCACTCGTCCACCCGGCCCGGGTAGAAGGCGACCGCACCGGTCAGCACCTCATAGCCCGGGCTGGGCCGCTCGTAGGACCAGGCCGCCCGGGAGACCCGGTCGTCGCCGACCACCAGATCCCAGTAGCCGGCGACGCCCTTGAACTCGCAGAAAGACCGGTCCGGTACGGCCATCAGGGCGTCCGGGCGGATCTCGGCGCGCGCCACGTAGTAGACCGGCGGGTGCGACGTCTCGAGCACCCGCCAGGCCCGGTCGGTGTCCGCCACCACGACCCCGGCGTGCACCACGCGGACGCGCTCGGTGGCCGGCTCGACGCGCGGCGGCCGCGGATAATCCCAGACCGACTCCATCAACCGAGCCTAGCTCCGCAGAAACTCCCCGATCGAGCGTCGCAGCCCGGCCTCGTCCAGCCCGTGCGTCCGCGCGTGGTCGGCCGGGCTGCCGTAGTGGCGCACCTCTGTGCGGCTCACGCCCAGGTGCAGCGAGCGGTGCGGCAGATCGCGCAGCGCCTCGGCCACCAGCCGGCTCGACGTGCCGGCCAGATACGGCTCGACCAGCACCACGTCGCGGCTGACCAGCCTGCGCAGGGCGGCCGTGTCCAGTGGGCGGGGCGTGTTCGTGTACGCCACCGTCACGTCCATGTCGGCCACCGCCGCCAGCACCGGGTCGAGCATCGGACCCACCGCCACCACGACCGGCGCGCCCGCCCAGCCCTCGCGGATCACACTGAAACCCGTGGGATGAGCACGCTTGTTCTCACTCGTGGACAGCCGGACGTACACCCGATCGTCGTTCCTCGCGGCGGCGCGCAGCAGCGGCGGCACCTCGTCGGGGTGCCCCGGCACGTGCACCGTCCATCCATCCAACGTGTCCAGCAGGGCGACATCGCCCGGTGACATGTGGGTGTATCCCGCCGAGGACCCGTCGTAGGAGGCGCCGACGCTGACCACCACGGCACCTACGTCCTGATGGCCGAGGTCGAGCTTGAGCTGCTCGTACGCCCGGTCGACGACGAACGGCGCGTAGGAGTGCAGGAACGGCCGCATCCCGGTCAGCGCCAGCCCGCCGGCCACCCCGGCCATCAACTGCTCCCGGATGCCCACGTTCACCACCCGGTCCGGGTGCCTCAGCATCGCCGGGGCGAACGCATCCGCCGAGATGTCCGCGAGCACCACCGCGGTACGCGGATCCTCCTCGAGCAGGGCGGATGTGGTTGCGACAAACGTGTCCCGCATCTCAGTACTCCTTCTTCTCGACGCGCGCGATGACCACCCGCGGACGATCGAAGTCGCGATTGGACAAGGCGCACTCGATCGCATCCTGATCTCGTCCATCCACGATGGACGCCGACCATCCGATAAATCGTGCGGCGATCCCGCCGGGCCAGCCGTGCGTCGCCGACTGGTTGTCGACGACGATGGCGGTCAGGGGCAGGCGGGTGGCCGCGGCGTACGCGATCGCCTCATGGTTGGAGCCCTCATCCAGCTCGGCGTCGCCGAGCAGCACGAACACCCGGGAGTCGAGGAAACCCTGGGCCCGCAGGCCGAGCGCGGTGCCCACGGCGAGCCCCAGGCCGTGGCCCAGCGAGCCGGTGCCGATCTCGACGCCGGGGATCATCGTGCGGTCCGGGTGGCCGCCCAGGTGGCTTCCCAGCTCCGACATGCCGTCCAGCCAGTCGTCCGGGATGAAGCCCTTCGCGGCCAGCACCGCGTAGTAGGACGCCGGCCCGTGCCCCTTGGAGAGCAGGAAGCGGTCACGGTCCGGGGCGTCGACGGTCTCCGGGGTGATCCGCAGGATGCGGTCGTAGAGCACCCAGAGCACATCCAGCGTCGAGCTCGCGCTCGGCGCGTGCTTGAGGTCGGCGGTCAGCCGCTCGAGGTTCGTCGTCGTGGTCGTCATGAGGCTAGAGTGCAAGTTAAAGTGAACTTCAAGGCAAGGCGACAGAGTTGTGGAGTTGCTTACCATCGGGGACTTCGCCGCGCGCAGCGGCGTCGCGCCGTCAGCGTTGCGGTACTACGAGAAGGAAGGGCTGATCAGGTCCACCCGGACCGGCGGGAATCAGCGCCGGTACATGCGCAGCGAGCTGCGACGGGTGGCCTTCATCAAGATCGCCCAGCAGGTCGGGGTGTCGCTCGAGGAGATCCGGGAGGCCCTGGCGGCGTTGCCGGAGAGCCGCACGCCCACCAAGGCGGACTGGTCCCGGCTGTCCGCCCGCTGGCGCCGGCGGCTCGAGGAGCGGATCACGCTGATGGAGCGGCTGCGCGACCAGCTCACCGGGTGCATCGGCTGCGGCTGCCTGTCCATGAAGAGATGCCAGCTGATCAACCCGCAGGATCGGCTGGCCGTCGACGGCCCGGGTCCGCGAACCCTCCTAGGCGAGTAGGAGGATCTTGCCGAGGTGGTCGCCGGCCTCCATGCGGCGGTGCGCGGCCATCGCCTCCGACATCGGCATCGTGGTGTCGATGACCGGTTTGATGGTGCCGGCGTCGACGAGCGGCCACACCTGGTCGCGTACCCCTCGCACGATCCTGGTTTTCTCGGCGACCGGCCGGGCGCGCAACGTCGTCGCGGAGATCGACCCCCGCTTGGCCAGCAACGCGCCCAGGTCGATCTCCGCCTTGCGGCCGCCCTGCAAGCCGATGATCGCCAGGCGGCCGTTGGTGGCGAGCACGTCGATGTTCTGGCCGAGGTATTTCGCGCCGATGATGTCGAGGACCACGTCGGCGCCGCGTCCGCCGGTGAAGTCCTTGGTCTCCGCGACCCAGTCCGCGGTCGTGTAGTCGATGATCTTGTCGGCGCCGAGCTTGGTCAGCGCCTCGTGCTTGGCCGCCCGGGCGGTGGCGACGACGGTCACGCCGAGCGCCTTCGCGAGCTGAACGGCGAAGGTCCCGATCCCGCTGCCGCCGCCGTGCACCAGCAGGGTCTGACCGCGGCGCAGCCGGGCGAGGTCGACGACGTTCGACCAGACGGTGCACGCGACCTCGGGGAGCGCGGCCGCCTCCTGCACGGACAGACCTTGCGGCACGGGCAGCAGCTGCCCGGCGGGCACGGCGACCTTCTCGGCGTAGCCGCCGCCCGCGAGCAGGGCGGAAACCCGCTCCCCCACGTGGTGGTCGCGCACGCCGGGGCCGATTGCGCTGATCACGCCGGAGCATTCCAGGCCGGGGTACGGCGAGGCGCCGGCCGGCGGCGGGTAGTGGCCCTGGCGCTGCGCGGTGTCGGCGCGGTTGACCCCGGCGGCGGTGACGTCGACGACGACCTCGCCCTCGGCGGGCTCCGGATCCGGCACTTCGGTCCAGCTCAGCGAGTCGGGCGACTCGATCACAATGGCGCGCATGATCTCAGTCTGCCCGCAGCGAGGACGGAACGCGCGGTTCTGGCAGACTGGACGAGCAACATCAGGAGGGCTCGCCTAGTGGCCGATGGCGCCGGTCTTGAAAACCGGTGAGGCGTTCCGCGTCTCCGTGGGTTCGAATCCCACGCCCTCCGCCATTTCGATCTACAGGTCGGCTAGTGCGGCGCGCAGGAAGTCGTCTCGGCGGGCGGCCTCGGCCGGGCTGTTGCACTCCGTCGGGGTGTTCAGTGCCGCCGTCGCGTCCCAGTACGCCACGTCCCGGGCCGTTGTGCCGGCCGCTCGCTCCCAGCCCTGCAGCACGTGCCTCGGGCCTTCCGCACCGTAGAAGATGGCAGCCTGCTTGCGGAGCTCGCCCAGGTCCACGCCCGGGTGGCCGACGCCGGCCGTCTTCCAGTCGATCAGGGCGCAGACCCTGTCGCCCGCCACCAGGATGTTGCCCGGCCACACGTCGCCGTGGACGAAGACCGCCCGGCCCTCCGGCGTCGGCGTCGCTCGAATCAACTCGTCGGCGGAACGGAGCAGGTCCGTCGTCGGCATTCTGCCGAGCCGCCGCTCGCCGGCGAAATCGTCGACCGCGATCGGCCGCGGACGGTACGGGAGGACCGCGCTCGGCTCGAAGGTGATCTCGTGCACCCGGGCGATCGCCGCTCCGGCCGCCCTCAGCAGATCGGCAGGGCACTCCGCCGGCCACGCCGTGGTCCCCTCGATGATCGTCTCCACGCTGGTCGGCTCGCCCGCCTGGCGACCGTCCAGGTCGGCCGCCAGCAGACGCGGAGCCGTCAGGCCGTGGTGCTCGGCGACGGTGAGCGCGGCCGCGTTCGTGACGATCATCTCTCGAGTGATCCGGCTCGTCGGCGACCGGACGACCACGGCGAGGTCGAGCCCGCCGGCCAGCCTCAGCTCGACTCTCCACGGGCTCTCGCCGCCGTGCAGCGAACGGGTCGCCGCGACAATGGCGCCACGGCCAAGCTGGTTCGCGACCCAAGTGAACATCGAGCGCTACTCCTCCGGCGGGCGCCGGGTGATCGTCGCCAGGTGGACGGCCAGCATGTCGATGCGCCGGGGCACGGGATGGTCCGACCTGGCCGGCTCCTCGCGCGACGCCTCCTGCAGGAAACTCTCGAGGCCGCGCTGGACGCCCGCGGAGACTCCGGCCCGGATGATCACGAAGAGCACGGACAGCACCAGCACGGTCGAAACCACGTACAGGAACACGGCCACGCCTGCGTCCACTTCCCTGCCCCCAGTTCTAGCGATCTCCAGCGTGACGATATTGCATGGGGTCGAAGGGGAGGGGGACCCCATGACCGAGCAGACCTGGGAAGACATCCACCTCACGTTGACCACACCGCTTCAGGAGACCCTCGAAGCGATCGCCGACGGAAACACCACCGCACAGATCGCGCGGCAGGCACACCTCTCGGCCGCGACGGTCAGCACCCGGCTCAAGGTGCTCTATGAGCAGTTGGGAGCGGCCGACCGCGCCAACGCCGTCGCCATCGGCTTCCGGATCGGTGTGCTGACCGGAAAGATGCCGCCACTGCCGTGCGTGCTGGCCGAGGGGGTGCCGCTCGCCCGGCTGGTCGCCGCTCGCTGCGCGGCCGGGATCAGCCAGCGGGAGATGGCGGCCAGGCTTGGGGTACGCCCGGTCTGGCTCTGCCGCCGCGAGACCGGGCAGGCGTTGTTCCCGCTGCAGATCGCGCGCCGCTACGCCCGCATCGCCGGGATGGACCCGGCCCGCAACCGCTGGGCCGCTTGATCAGCCGGCGCCGAACTGTGTGGCGATGAACTCGCCGACCAGCTCCGGCGTCTGAAGGAGATTGACCGCGTAGTGGGCGGAGTTGATGGTCATGAGACCTCCCGACATCGCCTCGACCGCCATCACCATGCGGGTGAAGTCTTCTGTCGTCATCTGCTTCCAGTCGGGACGTGACTGCCTGATCTGCAGAATCGAGACGAACTCGCCGGAGGCCTCCGCATGCTGGAGCTGCCAGATCCGGTCGAGCAGATCGCGGTACTCGAAGCGCCGCAGCGGATCCACGAAGCTCGTCACCCTCGCGAGCTTCTCCGCCGGCGGCTCGATCTCCTTCAGCATCGCGGCGAGGCTTGGCAGGGGATAGTGGTTGGCCTGCAGCGCCTCCAGCAGCTTCACCAGGGTTTCGACATCGACAATCGAGACGGGTGTGGCCTGTTCACGGCACTCCTTCAAGACCATCGGATCGGTAGTGCTACCGCGGAAGCCGGCGAACTCGCGAGCCACGACGATTGCGAACGACGCGCCCGCATCGCGTGCGTGAGCGCTCGCACCGCTGATCTCGGCCGCGTCATTGACGATGGCGTGTTTGGAACCCTTGCCCTCGACGGTGAAGGTGTACTCCTGGGCACCGACCGGCGCCACCACGAGGATGTCCTTCTTGCCGGACCGGCCGTCGCGCTCGGCCCGGAAGCCCATCGATTGGAAGATACGCGCTATCGCCTTCTCGAAGCGGGCCGCTCCCGCGTGGCTCGAGTCGCGCAGCTCAGCGACGAGTTCCTGTGGCGCCGACTCGAATCGCACCGCCGCGGTCCGTAGCTGGGTGTCGCGCCAGCGGACCACTTCCTCGATCAGCGTCTCCTCGAGCCCGATGTCGACCAGATGCCCCTCGAGCAGCACGTCCGACATCGCGACGAGCTCGACCAGACGCAGTGCGTCCTGTGCCTTCTTTCCGCCGCCG
This sequence comes from Actinoplanes sp. NPDC051633, assembly GCF_040681735.1. Classification (NCBI taxonomy): domain Bacteria; kingdom Bacillati; phylum Actinomycetota; class Actinomycetes; order Micromonosporales; family Micromonosporaceae; genus Actinoplanes; species Actinoplanes sp. NPDC051633. The sequence continues at coordinate 9,505 of NZ_JBFAZH010000174.1, forward strand.
AGCTTCGTTCTGACCGCCTGGAACAGCGGGTGACCGGTGTTGACGACGATCTTGTTCTCGGTCGGTCGAAATACGGTAAGTGCCTCGCCGGCCGAAACGTCGTCTCGTTCCACGGAGGCCGTGGTGGCATCCAGCGTCGCGCCGT